>CAJAHV010000248.1 GCA_903939555.1 uncultured Alphaproteobacteria bacterium
AGCGCGCCGCGTCGAGGCAGGTGAACGGGCCTTTCAGTCCGCGGACCTCGGGAAACTCGTTTTCGGCGGGCACGAACACCTCGTCCATGACGATCTCGCCGGTGATCGAAGTGCGCAGCCCGACCTTGCCGTGGATGGCCGGTGCCGACAGCCCAGCCATGCCTTTCTCGAGCACGAAGCCGCGGATCGCCCCGGCGTCGTCCTTGGCCCAGACGACGAAGACGTCGGCGATCGGCGAATTGGTGATCCACATCTTGCTGCCGGAGAGCTTGTAGCCACCGTCGGCCTTGCGCGCCCGCGTCTCCATGCTGCCCGGGTCGGAGCCGTGGTTCGGTTCGGTCAGCCCGAAACAGCCGATGAGTTCACCCGACGCCAGCCCGGGCAGATATTTCCGGCGCTGCGCCTCGGAACCATAGGCCCAGATCGGGTACATCACGAGGCTCGACTGCACGCTCATCGCCGAGCGATAGGCGCTGTCCACCCGCTCGACCTCGCGCGCCACCAGCCCATAGGCGACATAGGACGCCCCGGCGCAGCCATAGCCTTCGATCGTCGGGCCGAGCAGCCCGGCGGCGCCGAACTTCTTCATCAGATCGGGGTCGAAGGTCTCGTGCCGGTTCGCCAGCTTGACGCCGGGCAACAGCGTTTCGTCGCAAAAGCCGCGCGCCGCATCGCGGATGATGCGTTCCTCGTCGGTCAACTGCCCATCGAGCAGCATCGGGTCCTGCCAGTCGAAGGCTGGCCATTTCGGCGCCATGTGCTGCGTATCGCCAGAAACGGGCGGGGTGATGGGCGACTGGATGTTCATCGATCAAGGCTCCGGACTATGCCGCCGGAATACGCCCTCCACGCCGCCGCGTCACCCCCGGCTCAACGCGCCGCGCGCACGCGCCACACCTTGTTGCCGACATCATCGGCAACCAGCAGTGCGCCGGTCTTGTCGAACGCCACGCCGACCGGGCGGCCGCGGGCCTGGTCCTTGTCGTTCAAAAAGCCGGTCAGCACGTCGCGCGGCAGGCCCTGCGGCTTGCCGGCGGCATCAAAGGCGACAAAGATGACCTTGTAACCCGATGGCGGCTTGCGGTTCCACGAGCCATGCTGGCCGACAAAGGCACCGCCGGCAAAACCCGGCCCCAGCGCCTGGTTCGGCGCGGCAAAGGCCAGCCCGAGGCTGGCGGTGTGCGGCCCCAGCGCATAATCGGGGGCAATGGCGCGGGCGACCATCGCCGGGTTGGCCGGTTGCACCCGCACATCGACATGCTGGCCATACCAGCTCCACGGCCAGCCATAATGCGCCCCGGGCTTCACGCTGGTCATGTAATCAGGGACGAGATCGGAGCCGAGTTCGTCGCGTTCGTTGACGCTGGCCCATAGTTCGCCGGTCACCGGGTTCCACGCCATGCCGACCGGGTTGCGCAGGCCGGTGGCGAACACCCGTGTCGCGCCGGTGGCGGCATCGATGGCCAGAATGGCGGCGCGGTTCCTTTCGGCGGCGAGGCCATTTTCGGCGACATTGGAATTGGAGCCAACCGCTACATACAGCGTCTTGCCATCGGCGGCGGCGACGACATTCTTGGTCCAGTGATGGTTGCGCGCGCCCCCGGGCAGATCGGCGAGCTTGAAGCCCTTGCTGGTGATCGCGGTGGCGCCCGGCACATAGGCAAAACGCGTCAGCTTGTCGGCTTCGGCGACGAACAGGTCATTGCCGACCAGCACCATGCCGAACGGCGAATAAAGCCCGGTGAGGAACGATGTTTTCAATTCGGCCACACCATCGCCATCGGCATCGCGCAACAGGATGATGCGGTTGGGCGAAGCCACCATCGCCCCGGCGCGGGTCATCACGAACTTGGCAATCTTGCCCATGATCCCAGCCTCGTCCTCGGGGCGCGGCGGGCCATTGGTTTCGGCGACCAGCACATCGCCATTGGGCAGGGTGTAGAGCCAGCGCGGATGCGCCA
>CAJAHV010000249.1 GCA_903939555.1 uncultured Alphaproteobacteria bacterium
GCTGTGGTTCCAAGCGACGAAAGCGAACCGCGCCGGTTTAGGTCGGGAATGCCGGCATGGCTAGGGTTGCAACAGCGGTTGCTCACGTGTTCCGGTCCCGGGCCGGGAACGGGTGAATGGTCAGGCTGAAATATGTCGGGCGCATTCCAAAGTTATAGCCAAGTAAACTGATAGTTATTTTTTGGGTTTGATTTTATCCTTGTCAAACCATTGTCGGCCACTTAGGCTTTGATTCATGGCGACGGAGGCTCCGCCGGAAGAGGTTTACCTCTTCGTGGCTGGCACGCGCCCCGAAGCTGTGAAGCTTTCTCCGGTTATCTTGGCGTTGCGAGCGCGCGGTTCGGCGGCATTTCTTGTCGCCACCGGGCAGCATCGTGAATTATTTCCTGAAACCCTTGCCGGTTTCGGGCTGGTTGCCGATCATGATCTTGGCATCATGCAGCGCGCCCAATCGCCGGCTTCGGTAATCGGGCTGTTGGTGCCGGCGCTGGCCGATTTGTGTGCGGCGCTGCGGCCGGCGGCGGTGATCGTGCAGGGCGATACTGCCAGCGCCTTTGCCGGGGCACAGGCGGCGGCCTATGCGCGCTGCCCGCTGGTGCATGTCGAGGCTGGTTTACGCACCGGCCATAGCGACCCGTTTCCCGAAGAAATGCACCGCCGCGCCATCGCGCAAATGGCCGATCTGCATTTCGCGCCGACCGCGCATGCCGCCGCTGCGCTGCGCCGCGAAGGCGTGGCGCCGCACACCATCCATGTCACCGGCAACACCGGCATCGATGCGCTGCACCTGACGGCGGCGCGGCTGGCGGGCGATGCCGGCTTGCAGGCGGCGCTGGGTATGCGCTTTGCCGGCATCGATGCGCGGCGGCCGCTGCTGCTCGCCACCATCCACCGCCGTGAAAATCATGGCGAACGGCTCGATTCGGTGCTGCTGGCGCTGGCGGTGCTGGCGCGCGCGGCAGAGATTGTGCTGCCGATCCACCCGCACCCTGCCGTGGCCGGGCCGGTCAATGCCGTGCTCGGCGGCCTGCCCGGGGTGCATCTGCTGCCGCCGCTCGATTATCCGGCGTTCCTGTGGCTGATGCAGCGCGCGACATTGGTGCTTACCGATTCGGGCGGGGTGCAGGAGGAAGCCCCGGCGCTTGGCACCCCGGTGCTGGTGCTGCGCGATGTGACCGAACGCAGCGAAGGCATTGCGAGTGGCAACGCGCGGTTGGTGGGAACGGAGACGGCGGACATTCTGGCGGCAGTGACGGAATTGCTCGGCGATGCGGGCGCGCGTGGACGGATGGCGGCGGCGGCGCTGCCCTATGGTGCGGGCGATGCGGCGCGGCAGATCGTGGAGATCATGCTGGCGCGGTTCGGGCAATCACGCCTGGTGGCGCCGCCGGCAGCGCTGGCGGTGGCCGGGTGGTAATCGCGAGGGGGGCGCTTCAGCGGGCGCCGAGCGTCTGCATCATCGCCACGAAGCTTGGGAAACTCGTCGCGATCGGGCGCGAATCGTCGATCGTCACCGGCGCGCGGCTGTTGAGGCCCAGCACCGCAAAGCTCATCGCGATGCGGTGGTCAAGATGGGTGGCGATGGTGGCGCCGCCGGGCACGGGGTCGCCGCCGGTGCCGGTGATGGTCAGGCCGTCGGGCAATTCGGTGCAGGGGACGCCGCACGCCGCTAGGCCCGTTGCCATCACCGCGATCCGGTCCGATTCCTTGACGCGCAGTTCATCGAGGCCGGTGAAGCGGCTGGGCCCTTGCGCGCAGGCGGCGGCGACGAACAGCACGGGATATTCGTCGATCATCGAGGCGGCATCGTCGCCGGGCAGGTCGATGCCGGTCAGCGCGCTGTGGCGGACGCGCAAGTCGGCGACGGGTTCGCCGCCGACATCGCGGGGGTTTTCAATCATGATGTCGCCGCCCATCGCCTGCAGCACCTTCACCAGGCCGGCGCGGGTCGGGTTCATGCCGACATTGGCGATGGTGACGTCCGACCCCGGCACGATCAGCGCGGCGACCATCGGGAAAGCGGCCGATGACGGGTCACCGGGGACAGTACTGGTCTGGGGGTGCA
>CAJAHV010000250.1 GCA_903939555.1 uncultured Alphaproteobacteria bacterium
CCGTAGGTGATACCGGTGGCGCCGTAAGCGATACCGGCCACGCCGTCGGTGATACCGGCGACGCCGTAGGCGATACCGGCGACGCCGTCGGCGCCGTCATCGGTGACAGCCGCCTGCTTGTAAAAACGCTTCATCGTTTGCGCCGCTTGGTCAGGCCAAGGCGGTGCGGCCGCAGGAAGATGCTCGCCAGCCCGGCGGCGACCATCAGGCCGCTGATGAACGTGATGCCGTTTTTGGCGAGGAACACCCCGCCGAACAGGTTGAACAGCCCCATCAGCTTGATGGCGAGATAGGCAAAATAACGCTGCTTTGCTTCGGCAATGCTCAGCGGCGCGGGGTCATCCATCGATCAGCCCCTGCAATCCGGCGGTATCCATTGCGACTCCCACGGCGCCCGCGTCGATCAGTTCGGCTGCGTCATGATAGCCCCAATCGACGCCGATGGCGCGTACCCCGGCGTTGGCGCCCATCGCCATGTCGAACACCGTGTCGCCGATGATGCAGGCCTGTTCGGGCGCCGCCCCGGCATCGGCGAGCGCGGTCCACAGCATCGATGGGTGCGGTTTTGACGGGTGGCGGTCGGCGGTCTGCAAGGTGACGAAATGATCGGCAAGGCCATGGTGCGCCAGCGCCAGCGCCAGGCCCCGGTCCGACTTGCCGGTGGCGACACCGAGCAGCCAGCCGCCATCGCGCAGCGTATCGAGCAGATCGGCGACCCCGGCATACAGCGGTTCGGGATCGAGCGACCTGTCGGCGCGCAACCGCTGGAAGGCGTGTTTGTAATCCTGCGCCAGGCTGGCGTGCAGGGCGTGTTCGGCTTCGGGCAACAGCATTTGCATCGATTCAACCAGGCTCAGTCCGACCACGCGGCGGATGTCATGATCGGCGGGCGTGACCATGCCATGGCGGTCGAAGGTCTGCCGCATGGCGCGCAATATGTTGACCTGACTGTCGATCAGCGTGCCGTCGCAATCGAACACGGCAAGTTTCACCATCCCCGCAGCCGGCGGATGGCGGCGGCACCGGCGATGTCGCCAAGCCGTTCAAGCGCGGCGATGACGCCCCGGGCATCGGCCTCGCTGCGGTTCTGGCTGGCCTTGTCGGTGGCGCGGACGGCGGTTGGGGTGATTTCGAAGCCGGTGATGGCGCGCATCATCGCATCGGCGCGCGCCGGTGCCATCTTGGCCATTGTCCAGTTCTCGCCGACACGGGGCTCGAAGGTTGCCGAGGCAAGATTGAGCAGATCTTCGAGTTCGGCGCGGGTCATCGCCCGTGCCTCGCCTTCGATCTCGACGCTGCGATAGTTCCAGGTCGGCACGCTGGTGGCCGGCTCGGCGTACCAGTTGGGGCTGATATAGCTGCCCGGCCCGCCGATGCTGACCAGCACCGGTTCGCCATCGAGGTGCGCCGTCAAGGCATTGTTGTTGGCAAGGTGAAAGCCCAGGGTGCCGCCCGGCAGCACCAGCAGCGGAACATGCGCTACGCGGGGGCCGTCGGGGGTCGTGCCGAAAATATGGGCAAAGCCATAGGCAGCGACAAAGGCCAGTGCCGGATCGTCAGGCTGAAAGCGAAAGGCGGCGTTGGGGTGCATGCCGGCACCTTATTCCTGCAAG
>CAJAHV010000251.1 GCA_903939555.1 uncultured Alphaproteobacteria bacterium
AGACTGGGACGGGCCGGTGCTGCGCCAGTCGCAGCGGCTGGCGGTCTATGCCGAGGCGGTGGCGGAACTGCGCCGGCGGGGCCTGCTCTACCCCTGCTTCTGCTCGCGCGCCGATATCGCCGCCGCCGTCGCCGCGCCGCATGGCCCCGACGGGCCGCGGTATACCGGCACCTGCCGGCACCTGTCACAAGACGAACGCGCCGAGCACATGGCGGCGAAGGCCTTTGCCTGGCGGCTCGATATCGGTGCCGCACTGGCGCAGACTGGGCGGCTCAACTGGATCGATACCGAGGCCGGGCGGGTGGCGGCTGATCCACTGGCCGGCGGCGACATCGTCATCGCCCGCAAGGACCTGGAGGTCAGCTATCACCTCGCCGTGGTGATCGACGACGCGGCGCAAGGTGTGACCGAAGTGGTGCGCGGTATCGACCTGTTCCCCGCCAGCCATGTCCAGCGCCTGTTGCAGGCGCTGCTCGGCCTGCCCGAAACAACTTACTACCACCACCGGCTGATCATGGCGCCGGATGGTCGCCGGCTCGCCAAGCGCGATCAGGATGCGACGCTGGCATCGCTGCGCGCGGGCGGAACGGGACCAGAAGAACTGCGGACGCGGCTGCTGTCGGATGCGGCGGGCTGAACAACCCAACGGCCTCTCCAACAAAAGGCAGACAGCTTCAAAGCAGCGCCACCGCCGTCCAATAGGTGATCCCCGCCGCCGCATAGGCCGCGGCAAAAAGATAGGCGAACATGAACGCCGGCCAGCGCCAGCCGCCGGTTTCGCGCCGCGTCACCGCCAGCGTCGAGATGCATTGCGGCGCGAACACGAACCAGGCGAGAAAGGCCAGCGCGGTCGGCAGGCTCCAGGTACCGCGCAGGCGGTCGATCAGCCCTTCGGCATGGTCCTCGTCGACCCCCTGCAATGAATAGACGGTGCCCAGCGCCGACACCGCAACTTCGCGCGCCGCCATGCCCGGGACCAGCGCCAACGCGATTTCCTTGTTGAAACCGATCGGGCGGAAGATCGGTTCGAGCGCGGCGCCGATGCGCCCTGCCGCGCTGTATTCGAGCGGGGGGCGATTCCAGTCCGCCGGTGGCTTGGGCCAGGTGGCAAGCGCCCACAGCACGACCGTGGAAATCAGGATGATACCCCCGGCGCGCTGCACAAAGGCAAGCCCGCGCTGATAGAGCCCGATGCCGATGTCACGCGGCGCGGGCCATTGATACTTCGGCATTTCCATCAGGAAAGTCGGGCTCGGTCCCTTGGTGACCGTGCGGCGCAGCGCCCAGGCCGCGACCAGCGCGCCGACGACGCCGGCGATGTAAAGCCCGAACAGCACCAGGCCCTGAAGGCCGAAAGGCCCGACATTCGTCGTCGGGATGAACGCGCCGATGACGACGGCATAGACCGGCAGCCGCGCCGAACAGGTCATCAATGGCGCGATCAGGATGGTGGTCAGGCGATCCTTGGGCGAATCGATCGTGCGGGTCGCCATGATGCCGGGCACCGCACAGGCAAAACTGGAAATCAGCGGGATGAACGCCCGGCCGTTGAGCCCGACGCGGGCCATCAACCGGTCCATCAGGAACGCCGCACGCACCATATAGCCCGATTGTTCGAGACAGAGGATGAAGAAGAACAGGATGAGGATCTGCGGCAGGAAGACGATGACCGCCCCCACCCCACCGAGGACGCCATCGATGAGCAGCGATCGCAACGGCCCCGCCGCCAGCGCCGACGACAGCGCCGCCTGAGCGCTCGACACCAGCCCGGCGAGCCACGCCATCGGCGCTTCGGCGCCAGCGAACACCGCCTGGAACATGAAGAACAGCAGCCCGGCTAGCAGCAAAGGGCCGAAAACCGGATGCAGTGTGATGCCATCAAGGCGTTGCGACCAGCGCCGCTGCGTGCCCTGCGCCAGCATCACGGCATTGGCGATAGTGCGCGCCTCGCGCTGCAAAAGGGTAACATCGCTGTCGGGCGAGGCGGCGATGGCCGGCGTTTCGCCGCGCAGCACGCCGGCCAGCCCGGCGCCGAGTTCCGCCAGCCCGCGCCGCCGCACCGCCACCGTGGCGATGACCGGCAGACCGAGGATGCTCGCCAGCCGTTCGGTATCGATGCTTGTGCCGTCCCGCTCGGCAAGATCGACCATGTTGAGCGCTACCAGCATCGGCAGGCCGAGCCGGCGCAGTTCGAGCACGAAGCGCAGATGATTTCGCAAGTTGGTCGCGTCGATGACCGCGACGATGGCATCAAGGCGTTTTTCGCCGCTCAGATGGCCGAGCACGGCATCGCGGGTCACCTGCTCATCGGGCGATCGCGGCGTCAGGCTATAGGTGCCGGGCAGGTCAATCAGATCGGCGATGCGGCCATCGGGCAGCGCCAGGCGGCCAGATTTGCGCTCAACCGTGACGCCGGGATAATTGCCGACCTTCTGGCGGCTGCCGGTCAGCGCGTTGAACAGGCTGGTCTTGCCGGCATTGGGATTGCCGACCAGCGCGACGACCGGGTTGGCGATGGCGACATTCATGCTATTCGGCGGCCCGGGCGGCGGGCTCGACCTCGATCAGCCGCGCCATCGAACAGCGCAGCGCCACCACCATGTTACCGACGCGCACCGCCAGCGGGTCACCGCCAAAGGGCGCGCGGTGAAGCAGTTCGACATCGACACCTTCATCAAAGCCGAGTTCATGCAGGCGCCGGGCGGTTTCAGGATCGAGCCCGGCACGATCGATGGCCGAAATCGTCGCGATTTCCCCGCGCGACAGGCGCTCGATCAGGCGGGGACTGGACATGAACGGTCGGACACTTTCACGAGCTTGTTGCGAATGGTTATCATGTCGAATGACAGAGCGCCAGCATGAGTTTCGGCCTTCTCATTCTGTGCCACTCCCGGGACGCGAGGGGCGTGGGTGGAGTTTGCCGCCAGAACTGCGCCTCGATCTTTCAGCAAAATGACCCCCCTCCCGATTCGGGATGAGAGCAGAAAAGCCTAGACTGCCGGGTAGCGCAGCCGCCCCAGGAAACGCGCCGGGTTGGGCACCCATGCCATTGCCTTCTTGGCGCTCGCCTTCGTCTTTTCAAACTTCATGATGCTGTCGATGCGGCGGTCGATGAACGCCCAGGTCGCTTCATGGTCGTCGCTGTCGTCGTCAAGCCAGTAGAGCAGGCTGGCCGAATAGACCGCGCCCAGGATGGCGCGCTTGGAATAATGATTGAAATCCGTCGCCGTATCGCCCGCCGCCCGCCACATCGTATCGGCGGTGCGCCACAGACTGCGCGCCGCCAGCCCGGCGTGCTGCGGCTGGGCCAGCACGGCAAGGGCGCGGCGCACGGCCTCGCGATCGGCGCTTGCTGCCTCAAGCCGGCTGCGTAGCGCAAGGCGGATACGGTCGCGCACCTTCAGGCCCGACACATCGCCCATGGCGGCGACCATCAGCGTATCGGCATGGGCAATATAGGCATCGACCATCGCCGCCGAATCGGGCAGCGCCATCGCAGCGATATCGCGGTCGACCCCTTGCGCATAAGCCGCTGCATCACGCGCCAACGCCGTCCAGCCGTCAAAAGGCACATCGGGCAGCATCGCCGCTACCAAACGCGGCCGCAGTTCGGCAAGCGGCAGGTCGGCGGGAGTGGGGGGAGCGTTACTGGTCATTCACCTAGCATAGCGGGTGCGGCGCTGCGGAGAAAGCCGTCGTGACGGTTGCGCTGTCGTCGCAGCGGTCCCGCGGGTCGAACTGGCGGCAGGGAGCGCTTGTTTGTTGGGGAACCCTCTGCTATGCGGCCCCCTCGCTCTGGGAGGCCTGCCTGCCGGAATCGCTTTTATTTTGACAAGCATCGGCGCTGTGCCAGCCCCGATGACGTGAATGGAGAGAACGGCTGCATGCAAATCGTGGTTCGCGACAACAATGTCGATCAGGCGCTGCGCGCGCTCAAGAAGAAGCTGCAGCGCGAAGGCGTCTACCGCGAAATGAAGCTGCGCCGTCACTATGAAAAGCCGTCGGAAAAGCGTGCCCGTGAAAAGGCCGCCGCCGTTCGCCGCGCCCGCAAGCTCGAGCGCAAGCGCGCCGAGCGCGATGGCGTAAAGTAAGACCTGACCGAAAGGCCCCGCCATGGCGACCGATTCTCCCAATGCCGCCGGCGCCACGCCCGGCATCATGCGGTGGCTGGTCGCAGCGGCCGTTATCCTTGTCATCGTGGCGATTGGCGTTGTCATCGGGACGCAATCGCAGGTCGCAGCGGTACGCAAGGACGACATAAAATTCATGACTGACAATGGCAACAAACCCGGCGTGGTCACAACCACCTCGGGCCTTCAGTATGAAGTGATTCGTGCTGGCTCAGGCCCCAAGCCGGCCCGGACCGACACCGTGCTCGTGCATTATGAAGGTCGTCTCGTCGATGCGGCACGCACCGTATTCGATTC
>CAJAHV010000252.1 GCA_903939555.1 uncultured Alphaproteobacteria bacterium
CGATTGGGCTACGTTGCCGGAGCCGGCAGCGCCGACGGAATGATTCTTGAATTCAATCGAATATGTTGGCCTAATTTTTTGACAAATTGTCGCGACAGGGACGCCGCCGCCTGCGACTCGGGCTCCCAGCCTTGCGTAAGGATAGTAAATAGGAGATTATACGCATGGTTAATCGCGCGAGCCCGATCCAGCCCGAGGCAGTCGATCCATGCATATCGGTTTTGATGAAGATTTTGTTGATACACTCGACATTCCGTCGCCCCCGAGGCTGTGTGTTGTCATGACAACACGGCCAAGCTCCAACCCTGGTCTTGCAACGCTCACCGATGGTCAACGCGATTGTCTGCGGCTTGTCTATAACCACATGACTTCAAAAGACATTGCCCGGATTTTGCGGGTATCTCCGCACACTGTCGACATGCGCCTGCGCACGGCCATGAAGGCCTTGTCGGTCGGCAGCCGGATCGAGGCGGCACGCTTGCTGATACAGGAGGAAACGGGAGGGATGGTGCCCCCCGACACTTATCAATCGTTGATATATCACCCGCCGGAGATTGCCACGGAGATCGAACCGGCCAATTTGAAGCAGCCGGGTTCAAGCGGCGGTGAGGAAATGGTCGACAAGCTGTTCGGTACGACCGACGCAGCAAATTGGCAGGATCCAAGCCTCCCCTTCAGCCTGGTTGCTGGTCCATCCGCGTTCGGCCCTCCCCGGACAACAGATGCACCGGTGCTCCTCGGAACCCAGTATCCAGCCAGTGGAACGGGCGCCGCCGCCGTCGACCCCGACATCGGCTCCCGTTCTCTGGTTGGATCACGGCCCTGGGGGGAAAGGAATGACCTTGAACTGGGGCAGCGCCTCGGCTGGATTGCCATCATCGCGATAGGCTCTTCCCTGGCTTTCGGTTCGATCCTAGCCGCACTCGCAGCACTGAAGGCTCTCATTTAGATCTTCCGGGCAATGACGTCCGGAAGAATGTTCAATCAATCGCGTCCCGTTGGCGCGAAACCGAAGGACTTGCCCCCATGACGACTTTCAATCTCGTTGACGCCACCATTGTCGAAACGCCAGCGATGGATGCCGCCACCCGCCGCATTGCCGCCAACACCGTCGCCGACAAACTGCTGGCGGCCGAAGCCGCCATTGACGCGGCGATCGCCGCCGTAGCCGGCCTGACCGCCGCGATGCCCCAGGCCGCGATCGACGGGAATGTCGGCATTCATGTCGGCCACGAAGCCCTTATGCACGCGATGGAATCCTGCCAGTCGCTGGTCAAGGCGCGCACCAACATGATCCGCACCCACAAGGCGCTGGTCACCGCCCAGGCCGATATCGGCCTCGCCGAAGTCGCAATCGGCGACGTAAGCAAATGCCGCGAACTTCGCGAAGCCGCCCAGGTACACCACCTCGCCGCCGTCGCCTGACCATAAGCCATTGGAGCGAAAGCGCTGGCGAGGCAAATCGGCCGGCGCTTTCGCTCACAACGACTGCTTGTTTCGGAAAAACATTTGATGTTTTGGCAAATTCTAATGCTGAGTGTCTTGGCTATCAGTAGTGGCTTCGCCTTTCGTTGGGGAGGCGCTGACGAACGCTTCGCCGCCGTTGGATTGTTAATCGCGGTCACTATCTCGAACATCGTCACCGACGGTAGCTACAGACATACGGAAACCGATATTCTCATCGTCGACGTGTCGCTGTTCTTCGGCCTCCTCGTTCTGGCGCTGCGCAGCGATCGCTTCTGGCCATTATGGGCCGCCGCGTTCCAGTTGGTCGGCACCATGGTGCACTTCGCCAGTATCTCGCAGAATAACGATTCAGCCTGGGCCTATTTCGCGGCGCTGGTACTTTGGACCTTTCCGGTGTTCATCGCCCTTATGGTCGGAACCTGGCTCGAAGGCCGCGGCCGACGAAACTGGGAAACCGGCGCCCGCTAGACTTTCGTCCCCGGCCC
>CAJAHV010000253.1 GCA_903939555.1 uncultured Alphaproteobacteria bacterium
CGCGGCATTGGCAGGCAGGTTGACCGCCAGCTTGATCGCCCCGGTGGCCTGGGGCTGGCCGGACGCCAGCGGCAGTCGCGCCGATATCGTCGCCCCAAGGTCGCTCGACACGATGCCGCCTTCGTTTGTGGTAGGGAAAAGTTGCAGACGCCGGCCAGCGTTGTCGACGACATAGCGATCAGCATTGACGGCAAAGCTGCCGTTGCGGGTAAAGCTCGTCAATGCGTCGCCTTCGAAGCCTTTGACCGCAAAAAAGCCCTGGCCTGAAATGGCAAGATCGAGCGCGCTTTCCGTCGATTCCATTGGCCCCTGGCGAAACTGCTGGATGACCCCGCGCACGATGGTGCCCGAACCGACAACACGCGAGGTGTTTTGCAGCGGCGAATTGGAGATGATGTCGCCGAACGCCACTTGGGAGCGCTTGAAGCCGTTAGTGCCGACATTGGCGATGTTGTTGGCCAGCGTTGCAAGTTCTGTCTGCGCGCCGGACAGGCCGGAAACGGAGGTGGAAAAGGCCATCGGGTTAATCCTTTGCTTAGCGTTTGGTGGCGGCGATGAGGGTGTCGAGCCGGTTCGTGATGGCTGCCAGCGTCGTGTTGCTCTGCGCGATGGCGCCATTCATTGCGGCAATGCCGTTGACCGTTGAAAACTGCGCCATCTGGGCGACATATTCGCTGTTATCGACCGGCTTGGTCGGATCCTGGTTCTTCAGCTGTGCGCTCATCAGCGCGAGGAAATCGGACTGGTCGAGCGTTGTCTTGTGTACCTTGGCCGAAGCCTTGGCCGCAGGCACGCCGACGGGCAGCAGGCTGGAAATCGGGTCGGCCATGATCAGCGGCCAAGGCGCAGCGTATCGAGCGCCAGCGATTTGGCGGTCGTCAGCACTTCGACATTGTTGGCATATTGCCGGGACGTTTCGACCATTTCGACAAGCTCCTGGTTGGGATCGACGTTGGCGACCCAGATGTTGCCATCGGGGTCGGCGAGTGGGTGGCCGGGTTCCTGGCGTTTTTCAGGCGTGCCCGTGCGGGTGATATCGGCCACATCGACCGTGGCGGTGGCGCCGGCGTAGCGCGTGGCAAACACCGGTTTCAGCGCGCGATAGGCACCGGCCTCGGTTCCCGAAACGGCGCCGACATTGGCAAGATTCGATGCGATGGTGTTGAGTCGGACCAACTGCGCCGCCATGGCGCGACCGGCGATATCGAAGGTCGACAGCGGCGCGGCCATCATTCACCACCCTTCAGCGCGGCCATCATCGTTTCGATGCGGCCCGACAGGAAACTGAGCGTGGCACGATATTCGAGGGCGTTTTCGGTGAACGCGGTTTGTTCGGTGGCCAGTTCGACGGTGTTGCCATCGAGTGAAACCTGCACCGGCACCCGATAGCGCAGCGCGTCTTCGCTACCGATGCCGCGCGCCGCGGCGTCGAGGGCGCTGCGAAAATCGAGATCGCGGGCCTTGAAGCCGGGGGTGGCGGCGTTGGCAATGTTCGACGCGATGATGTCGAGCCGTTGCGAGCGCAACCGCAGCGCATCGGCGTGTAGGCCCAATTGGCGATCGATGAGGTCGGGTCCGGTCATGGCCATCGCAATGCAAACGCCGTGCCAAGCGGCTTTTCCAGCGGCGGGGCGAATGGTGCGCGGCAAAAGCGGCAAGGCACTGCCGGCCGGGCGGCACGTTTCTGCCGCTGCTGGCCGCTACTGCCCTGCTTATTCGCTGTAACGGCCGGTTGGCGCGCTTCTTGCTTGGGGAAGCCTGCACGCTGTCGTGCCGGAGCTTTTTGCAATGCGTTTTTTGCTGCCCCTGATCCTGGTGTCGTTGATCTGGCTGACCCAGCCGGCAACCGCCCAGAGCCCGGCCCAGAGCCCGGCTGTGCCTTCTCAAACGCGCGCCACGATGATCGAGCCCGGCCGGTTGCAGGCCGCGGCCGAAATGTTTGCCGGCCGGCCAGTGGTGGTCGATCCGCGGCTATTGCTGCCGGCCTGTCGCAATCCGGCGCTGGCCTGGGGTCCGGCCGCCCGCAGCGTCGCCATCAGCTGCGCCGCACCGGCCTGGCAGGTGTTCGTGCCGCTTGCCGATGGCCAGCCGCCAACCGTGGTTGCCGTCACGGCCCCGGCGGGGGTGACATCTTTCGCCGCCTCCGCGGGCGTGACACCTTTTGCCGCCCCGGCGGGAGGCATCCGCCCAGCGATCCGCCGGGGTGACCGGGTGACCGTGGAAACCACCGGCCCGGGTTTTGTCATCGGCATGGCGGCGGTTGCCGATGCCGATGCCCGCGACGGTCGCGTGCTGCTGCGCCCCGATGGCGGCGGCAAGCGCTTTACCGGCATCATCGACGATGACGGACGGGTCCGGCTGACCGGCTTAACCACGTTGGCGAACGGCCGTTAAACGCCGCAGGAAAATGCCGCCGGCCACAGGGTGCCGATGGTCCAAAGGAGCAAAGCAAGATGATTGATTTTATTGGCCGCAGCGGCCCCCAGCGCCCGCTTGTGAGCGCTGGCGACGGCGTGGCAAAACCCAATGACCTGCGCGCCAAGGTCGAGGTGAAATCGCCCCGGGCGCCGGTGTCGACGCAGATCAGCGGCATCGCGCGCGAGCTTGCGGTATCGGCGCCGATCGATGCGGCGCGCGTGGCAGCGCTGCGCAGCGCTATCGCCGGCGGCACCTACAAGCCTGACCCCGATCGCATCGCTGCGGCCATGATCCGGCTTGAAACCGGATCGCGCGGCTGATCATGACGGCGGGGGACGACAGCAAGGCGAGCGCTGCCGAGCGCGGTGATCCGCGTTTTGCGACGCTGGTGGCGTCGATCCGCGCCGAACTGGCGGCGCTCGCGGCCGAAGATGCCGCGGCGATCGAAGCGGCGACTGCAGCCAAGGTGGCGGCGTTGCAGGCGGTGACGGCCGCAGTCGCGCAAGGTGTCGCCCCGCCGCGCGCATTGCTTGAAGAAGCCCGTGACCTGAATGCCGAAGCCGCGCTCAGGGCGCGCGCCAAGCTTATCGGCATCGAACGGCAATTGCGGGTGCTCGATACCCGCGCCGGTCGGCCGGCGGCGCTGGTCTATGGCCGCGACGGGCGTTGGGCATGACCGCCGTCCCCGGCCTTGCTTCGGTCCTTGCCCCCGGCCGCGATGTCGCCGCCATCACGGCGGTGGTGCGCGATGCCGCGGCGCGCACCGGGGTGGATTTCAACTTCCTGCTCGCGCAGGCCAAGGCCGAATCGGGCCTTGATCCGACTGCCCGGGCGCGGACATCGAGCGCGCGCGGGCTGTACCAGTTCACCAGCGGCACCTGGCTCGAAATGGTGCGCCGCCATGGCAATGAGCATGGCCTCGGCTGGGCCGCCGAAATGATCAACAAGGGCGCGGCGCGGGCCGGCAGCGCGGCGCATGCCACCATCCTGGCGCTGCGCGACAATGCCGGTGCGGCGGCCTTGATGGCGGGTGAGTTTGCCGGCGACAATGCTGCTGTCCTTGAAAAGCGCCTGGGCCGCGCGGCAGGGGCGGCCGATCTCTACATGGCGGCCTTTCTGGGTGCCGGCGGCGCGACGCGATTCCTGTCGGCGATGGCGCACAGCCCCGGTGCCGCAGCGGCCAGCCTGTTTCCTCGCGAAGCCGCCGCCAACAAATCGATCTTCTTCGGCCGCGACGGCAGTCCGCGGTCGTTGACCGAGATCTACGACAGGATGGCCGCAAAGATCGGCAGCACCGCCACTTCGGCGGCGCGCCAAGCCATGTCGCCGGCGGGAGGCCAGCCCAAAACGCCGACAATATATCGGCCAATAGCAACGGTGGGCGGCAACATGGCGGCCACCGTCGCCAGACCGGCGCCAGCAGCCCCGACCATCGACACGACGCGCGCCCGGCTCGCCTATCTCCTCCTTGCCGAACTGGGCGGGTGACGGCGATGGGGGGAATGTCCTTGCCCGGCCTGCGGGTTGCGCTGCGCGGTGCCGATCTGCGGGCCGCGCTGCTGCCGGTCGCAATCCTGACGCTGGTGCTGCTGATGGTCGTGCCGATCCCGCCGCTGCTGCTCGACCTGTTCTTCATCCTCAATATCGCCATTTCGCTCGCGGTGCTGATGGTCGCCATCAACACGCGCAAGGTGCTGGATTTTTCGGCCTTTCCCACGGTGCTGCTGTTCACCACGCTGCTGCGCCTGTCGCTCAACGTCGCGTCAACCCGCGTCGTGCTGGTGCATGGCCATGAAGGCACCGCCGCCGCCGGCCATGTCATCGAAGCCTTTGGCGCGTTCCTCGTCGGTGGCGATTACATCGTCGGCATTTTCGTCTTTGCCGTGCTGATGATCATCAATCTGGTGGTCATCACAAAGGGCGCCGGCCGTGTGTCGGAAGTCGCGGCGCGCTTCACCCTCGATGCCTTGCCCGGCAAGCAGATGGCGATCGATGCCGACATGAACGCCGGTTTGTTGACCGCCGACGACGCCCGGGCGCGCCGTGCCGAAGTGACCACCGAGGCGGATTTTCACGGCAGCATGGATGGCGCGTCGAAATTCGTGAAGGGCGATGCTGTCGCCGGCGTGCTCATCCTTGCCATCAACATCATCGGCGGGCTGATCCTGGGCACCGTCCAGCATGGTCTGCCGATCGGCGAGGCGGCGCGGGTCTATGTGCTGCTCGCCATCGGCGACGGGCTGGTGGCGCAGGTGCCGGCGCTGCTGCTCTCGATCGCCGCCGCCATGGTCGTCACCCGGGTCGGCAGTGACGAGGGCCTTGCCGGGCAGGTGACGCAGCAGTTTTCGAGCCCCGGTGCCTGGGCGCCGGTTGCGGTCATCCTGGCGCTGCTCGCCGCGTTGCCGGGGATGCCGCATTTCATCATCCTGGCAGCGGCCGCCGGTGCCGGGGCGATCGCCTGGAAGTTGCGCCGCCGCGATGCCGCCCCCGCTACCGCCGAAGCGCCCGCCGCCGATACGGCCAACATCGCCTGGGCCGATGTGTCCGATACTGCCGCTGTCAGCCTCGAAATCGGTTTCGGGCTGGTGCCGCTTGTCGATGACAGCCGCGCCGCGCCGTTGCTGGCACGCATCACCGCCATTCGCCGGCAATTGTCGAAACAATTGGGTTTCGTGCTGCCGCAGGTACGGGTCCGCGATGATCTGGCGCTGGCGCCCTTTGCCTATCGTATCGCCATCGGTGGCGTCACGGTTGGGGAAGATCTGGCCTTTCCCGATGATGTGCTCGCCATCGCTGCGGGGCCGGTCACGGCGGAAATCGCCGGCCGTCCGGTGACCGATCCGGCCTTTGGCCTGCCGGCGCGCTGGATCGCGCCCGAAGAGGCCGATCTGGCAACCGCGGCGGGCTATACCGTCGTTGATGCCGCCTCGGTCATCGGCACCCATCTCAATCATCTGCTCGGTGCCCATGCGCATCGCCTGATCGGTCAGGACGAAGTCCAGGCGATGCTCGACACGCTTGCCGAAAGCGCTCCGGCGCTGGCCGGCGGGCTGGTGCCCAAGCTGCTGTCGCTCGCCGTGGTCACCCAGGTCATCCAGCGGCTTGTCGAAGAAGCCGTGCCGGTGCGCGACACACGGGCCATCGTCACGGCGCTGATCACCCATGCCGGGCGCTCGCAGGACGGCGCCGAACTGACCGAACTCGTCCGCCCGGCGCTGGGACCCGCGATCATCCAGACGCTGGCCGCCTTGCGCGAACCTGTCACCGCCATCGCCCTCGACCCTGCCCTTGAAAATCTGCTGGCCGGGGCGGTGCGCGCCGCGCCGGGCAGCAACTGGCCCTTCGACCCCGCACTCGGCCAGCGCGTCGGCGAAGCCGTTTCGGCCGCCGCCGATGACGTGATGGCGACCGGCAAGCGCTTTGCCGTCGTCACCACGCCGCCGGTGCGCCGCGCGCTCTGGTTGCTGCTGCGCGTGCGCTTGCCGCAGCCGGTGGTGCTCGCCTTCACCGAAATCCCCGATGACCGCAGCGTCGATGTGGTCGCCGTCGTCGGCGGCAACGCAATTTCCCCAACCCCCGAATCTGCAGGAGCCTGATCCGATGGATGCTCGCCTTGGTCTTGACCCCACGCTTTATGCGCCGGCCCGCCTGGCACGGACGGATCCGGAGCGGCTGGTATCGTCGCATCTTGCGCTCGTGCGCAAGATTGCCTGGCACGTCCATGCCCGGGTGTCATCGGCCATCGATATCGAGGATTTGGTGCAGATCGGCATGGTCAGCCTGATCGAATCGGCCAGGGCCTTCGAAGATCGTGGCCATGCGGCGTTCGCGACCTACGC
>CAJAHV010000254.1 GCA_903939555.1 uncultured Alphaproteobacteria bacterium
ACAAAGAACTCGCCGCGGCGCGGCCGCGGCTGGCGCCGGACGGGTTTGGTTGGCTTGCAGCCGACGGCCCGCAGATCGAGCTTGGGCGATCACGCTTGCGCCTGTCGGCGATTACACCTGCGCCTGTCGGCGATCAAGCTTGCGCCTGTCGGCGCGCAGCGACGCTGCGCGCGCGGCGACTTACTTGATCTTGGCTTCCTTGAACTCGACATGCTTGCGCACGACCGGGTCGTACTTGCGGAAATTCAGCTTTTCCGTCTGGGTGCGCGGGTTCTTCTTGGTGACGTAATAATAGCCGGTGTCGGCAGTCGACACGAGCTTGATCTTGATGGTGGTCGGCTTGGCCATGACAGGTCCCGGAAGAAACGAGGTTGGAAACGCGCCATGGCAGACCAAGCGGCAGGCCGAGCGCGGGAAGCGGCGTCCAATGAAGGTGAACCCCGGAAAAGTCAAGCCGGAGCGGTTGGCGCCGGTTTGGCAAGGCGGCGATAAATCCCTATCTGCAATGCCATGACCATTGCCCGCCTTGCCGATCGTAGCGTCCTCTCCATTGCCGGTGCCGATTCGCGCGCCTTTTTGCAAGGCTTGCTGACTCAGGATGTGATGCAGCTCGCGGCGGACAGGCCGCTGTATGCCGGGCTGTTGTCGCCGCAGGGCAAGGCGCTGTTCGACATGCTGCTGTTTGCTGGCGCGGATGATTCGGTGCTGATCGATGTCGCGGCCGACCGCGCTGCGGCGCTGGCCCGGCGGCTGGCGCTGTACAAGATGCGCAAGGCGGTGACGATCGTGCCGACCGATCTGGCGGTCTGGGCGGCGTGGGACGGCGATGGCGGCGACGCTCCGGCCGATCCGCGCGAGGCGGCGCTCGGGCGGCGCTGGCTGGCGCCTGCCGCCGGGGCGGACGGCAGCGACGCCTATGCCGCGCATCGCCGCGCCATCGGTGTTCCCGAAACCGCCGAAATCGGCGAGGACGAATTGCTCTGGCTCGAAACTGGCGCCGATCTGCTTGGCGGCGTCAGCTTTACCAAGGGTTGTTATGTCGGCCAGGAAAACACCGCGCGCATGCACCATCGCGACAAGGTGCGGCGGCGGCTGGTGCCGGTGACGCTGGCGGGCGACCGTGGCGACGGCGTGGTGCGCGATGCCGCCGGACGCAGCGCCGGCACGCTGCGTGGTGCCATCGTTGCCGGCCGGGGCTTTGCGCATCTGCGGCTGGACGCTGCCGCCGCGCCCTTGTTCGTTGGCGACACGCCGATTGGCGTGCACGTGCCGGCCTGGCTGGCGCCGGCACTGGCGCCCGAATCGGGATCATGACCATGGCGGGGGGCGACAGCGGGATCGGCAGCCAGGTGGCCGGGTTTACCAGCGACCTGTTCGGCTGGTTGCGCACCGACAGTCGTAACGCGCTGGTCGCGGTCGGTGTTGCGGTCGCTTGCTATTTCCTGGTCTTCGGCTTGCGCTGGCTGCTTGTTCGCCTGCTGGGCGCGGCGCATCCGGTCACCAACTGGCGCGGTTTCGCGCGGCGCATCGTCAACCGGACACGCAGTCCGTTCATCGCGGCACTGTCAGCCTATCTCGTCATCCACATCGTCGAAACCCCGGGGCTGCTGTCGCGCGCCGTCGATGTCGTTTTCGTCATCGCCTTCGCCATTCAGGGGGCATTGTGGATGCGCGAGGTGCTGCTCGCGCTGGTTGAACGCCACGCCGCCGACGGGGATAACGCCGGCGAATTCGACAGCGCCGTCAATGTCATCCGGGTGCTGGTCAATGTCGTGGTCTGGCTGCTGGCGCTGATCCTCATTCTCGACAACCTCGGCGTCAATGTCACCGCGCTGGTGGCGGGGCTGGGAGTCGGCGGCATCGCCATCGGCCTGGCCGCGCAGGGGATCTTCAGCGATCTGTTCGCGGCGCTGTCGATCCTGTTCGACCGGCCGTTCAAGGTGGGCGACACCATTCGGTTCGGCGAAGTGACCGGATCGGTTGAAGCCATCGGGCTGAAAACAACGCGGTTGCGCGCCACCACCGGCGAACAGGTCATCGTGTCGAACACCAAGCTGCTCGACCAGCAGATCCGCAACTTGCGGCGCATCGAAGCGCGCACGACGGTGATGACCTTTCACCTTGATCTGGGCTCGGACAGCGCCAAGCTCGCGCAGGTGCCCGACATGCTGGCAGCGGTGGCAGCGCCGCTCGCGCAGGTCGAGTTTCGCCGCGCCCATGTCATCGCAGCGACACTCGAATCGATCCAGATCGAAATGGAATTCACCGTCGGCGATGCCTCGCTGCTCGTGCTGCTGGCGACCAAGCAACAGGTGTTGCTCGGCGCGCTTGATGGCTTTCGCGAACTGGACCTCAATCTGGCAGCATCGGCGCGTGTGACACCAGCAGGGGCCAGCGTGCCGCCGCGCGCCTGAACCATGTGCGGTTGCGGTTAGAGCCTCCGGCGGCTGTTTTAGAGCCTCCGGCGGTTGGGGCCGCAGGCCCCAAACCCCATTTGATTTTAGGTCAGAATATCAACGGGCGGTGCCGGGGGCGCTGACAGAATGGCGTCTGGGGCCT
>CAJAHV010000255.1 GCA_903939555.1 uncultured Alphaproteobacteria bacterium
GAAGGTGCCGGTGCCGACCATCTGAAGGCATTGGCGCGGATCAGCCGCACACTGCGTGACCCGGCGATTCTGGCGGCGATGCGCACCGCCGTGACCGAAGCTGAACTGCGAGCCGCGATTGGCCCGCCGCAGGCCAGCGACAAACGCGCCGCCTGAGGTGAACATCCGCCTTGCCAGCAGCGTCAAGGTCGCGGCGCTGCTGCGACGCGTATCCGCGCAGGGCGGTTTCGGCGCGGTACTGGCGCGCGGCGATGCCACCGCCGGCAGCATTGCCATCGTGACCCGTGAAGCCGGCATCGAAACCTTGTTGTCGCCGATTTTCGCCATGACGGGCGGCTATGAATGGGTCGCCATCGCTACCGGAGATGCTGTTGCCGACAGTATTTCGCGGGCACGGCGGTATGACCCCGACCTGTGGGTTGTTGAACTGGACATCCCGGACGCGGCACGGCTCGTCGCTGAAATGCTGGGCGAGAGTTGACGGTGCAGGCGCAACGATAGCCTGTGACTCGTGATGAAGTCGTATTTATCTTTTGCGGGCCTGCTGGTGTGGCTTGCCGTGCTGTGCAGCGGTAGCGCGGCGTATGCTGCCGATGATACCGTCGCACCGGTGGCGGCCGATTATGCCGTTGCGGCTCTGTTTGCCGATGACAATGTGCTTGCGACTCCGACGCTCAGCCTGGCCAGCCTCGCCGCCGCAATCGATCCCGCGCTGGTCGATGCGGACGATGAGCTTGGCTGCCTTGCGACTGCGGTCTATTTCGAAGCACGCGGCGAACCGCTCGAAGGCCAGTTGGCAGTGGCGCAGACCATTCTCAACCGAGTCGATTCGGGGCGCTTTGCCAGCAGCATCTGCCGCGTTGTCCGCCAGCCGCGCCAGTTCAGTTTCGATCATAGCCGCACACCGCGCCCGGGTGCCGAATGGCAGCGCGCCCAGGCCATCGCCCACATCGCCGTCAATGACATGTGGCGCGATGTTGTGCCGCGCGCCATCGCGTTTCATGCGGCACGCATTGCGCCCAACTGGGCCGGCAAGGTGCGCGTCGCCACCATCGGCAATCACATCTTTTACCGCTGATTTTACCGCTGACGGGATTTTCGCCGGCATTTTGTTCGGCATAATGCCGCTGTGACCGATCCCAGCCTGCCTGAACGAATCATCGCCGCCGATGTGCGGCGCGGTACCTGCCGCCTGCTGGTGCGGGCCGGGGTTGCGCCGATCGCCGAAGTGCCGCTGGGCGGGGGGCGCCGGGCCGATATTCTGGGCATCGATGCACAGGGACGGCTGACACTGGTCGAGATCAAGGTGTCGCTGGCCGATTTGCGTGGTGATCGCAAATGGCCTGAATATCTTGATTATTGCGATCGATTTTTCTGGGCGGTGCCGCCAGGCTTTCCGCTCGGGCTGTTCGATACGCCGGCTTTTCAACCCGATCGCACCGGCCTGATCATCGCTGATCGCTTCGATGGCGAGGATGTGCGTGCCGCACCGTGGGTGCCGCTCAATACGGCGCGACGCAAGGCTGAAACCCTGCGCTTTGCCCGGCGGGCCGCGCTGCGCCTGCAAGGGCTCGCGGATCCTGAACAGGCTGTTCGTGGCGACTGATCACAGCGCCCGGCAAATATTCGCAATCAGTTGTAAAAATGGCTGTGGCGGGGCGCGTTTATCGCTGCCTCCGCCACATCCTCCCCCATGGTCGCAGCACTGTTTCGTGTTGATCGACCAATTGTTTTTATTCTGCCGCTGCGTTAGATCGGCGTCAACGCGATTTGGTAAAAAAATCGTGTCGAATTGTCACTTTTCGCCAACTAAGATGGTCAAGTTGTAAAATTTTTGACAAACTTGCTGGTCCCACCCGATCTCAACGGTCGCAAGCTTTTCGCCGGGGCTCGCGTGCGGCGCATCCGCATGGGACGCGGCCTTACCCAGACGCGCATGGCCAGCGACCTTGGCGTGTCGGTCAGTTATCTCAACCTGATCGAGCGCGACCAGCGCCCCTTGTCGGCGACCTTCCTGCTCAAGCTGGCGAGCAGTTATGATCTCGATCTCAAAAGCCTGACCGGTGCTGATGGTAGCGATCCTGGTGAAGAACTGGTGCGGGTGTTCACCGATTCGCGGCTCACTGGTATCGATGTGTCGCGCGCTGAATTGCGCGAACTTGCGATGCGTTCGCCCGGCATTGCCCAGGCGCTGGTGCGGCTGCACGCCAGCCCGCCGCCCGGGCCGGCACTAACGGCGCCGGCCAGCCCGCTCGATGCCGTCATCGCCATGATCAACGCCGCTGGCAATCATTTCGCCGCCCTCGACAGTGCCGCCGAGGCGCTGTCCGATGATCTCCGCCTGTCGGGGGCCGATCTCAACATCGCTGTCGTCGACCGGCTGCGCAGCCGCCATGCCATTACGGTTCGCACCATGCCTGCCGAGGTGTTGCCCAACACGCTGCGCCGGCTCGATCTCCACGCCCGCCAGCTCCAGCTTTCCGAAGCGCTTGATGCCGCATCGCGGGGTTTTGCCGCCGCCGTGCAGGTCGCGCTGATCGAACTTGCCGATGTCATGGCCGAAACCATCGCCCGGGCCGGCGTCACCGATCCGCTCGATCAGCGCGCCTGTACCATATCGCTGGGCAAATATGCCGCCGGCGCCATCCTGATGCCCTATACCCGCTTCCTCGCCGCCTGCGAGGCAACGGGCTATGACATTGAACTGCTCCAGTCGCGTTTCGGCCGGGGGCTCGAACAGATCGCCCATCGGCTGGTCACGCTAGGGCGGCCAGGGGCGCGCGGCATCCCCTTTTTCATCCTGCGCGTCGATCGCGCCGGCACCATTTCCAAATCCTTCGCCCCCGGGCCATCGCCGATTCCGCCCAGCCCGATCGGCGGGGGGGGCTGCGCACTCTGGTCGCTGCACGCGGCTTTCGACCGCCAAGGCGAATTGCGCCGGCAACTGGTCGAAATGGAGGATGGCCAACGTTACCTGACCCTGTCGCGCACGGTGCGCGGCACGGCTGCTCCCTGGGGTTCGGGCCGCGCCGAATTCGCCATCGGTCTGGGTTGCGATGCCCGCCACGCTGCGTCGCTGGCATGGGCGGCGGGGATCGACCTTGGCGGGCCGGCGGTGCCAATTGGGCCCGGCTGTGCCGCTTGCCATCGTGCCTCTTGCCGTCAGCGCAGTTTGCCGCCAGCAGGGGCGCGGCTTGCATTTGATGAACGTCAGCGCGGGCTGACGCCATTTCGCTTCACCGATGAATGAAAGGTTCGACCAGCGTGTCCCAATTTCCGACCACCGGTATCCAGATCACCGGTGCCATGGCGCCGGGCTATGAAACCATCCTGACCGATGCGGCGCTGGCCTTTGTCGCGCAGCTTCACCACATGTATGAACCGACCCGGCGCTCGCTGCTCGAGGCGCGTCAGCAGCACCAGCGCTGGTGGAATGCCGGCAACGGCATCGATTTCGCCGGCGAAACCAGCGCGGTGCGCGATGATCCCTTCTGGCAGGTGCGCCCGGCCCCGCACGATCTGACCGATCGCCGCGTCGAAATCACCGGGCCATGTGACCGCAAGATGGTGATCAATGCGCTCAATTCGGGCGCGCAATGCTTCATGGCTTGTCTGGAAGATGCCAGCGCGCCGACTTGGGACGTGATGGTTCAGGGCCAGGTCAATCTGCGCGATGCCGCCGCCGGCACGATTTCGCTCGAGGACAAGGGTAAGCGTTACAGCCTTAACGAAAAAACCGCGACGCTCATCGCCCGGCCGCGCGGCTGGCACCTTGATGAAGCCCATATGCTGGTCGATGGCGAACGCGTCGCCGGCGCCATTTTCGATTTTGGCCTGTATTTCTTCCACAATGCCAGGGCCTTGCTCACGCGCGGTTCCGGCCCCTATTTCTATCTGCCCAAGCTGGAACATTATCTCGAAGCGCGGCTGTGGAACAATATCTTCACCACGGCGCAATCGATGATGGGGCTGCCGCTCGGCAGCATTCGCGCCACCGTGCTGATCGAAACCCTGCCCGGTGCCTTTTATGCCGAAGAAATCCTGTATGAACTGCGCGATCATATCACCGCGCTCAATTGCGGCCGATGGGATTATATCTTCAGCTATATCAAGACCTTCCAGGCTGATCCCGAAAAGGTGCTGCCCGATCGCGCCGCCGTGTCGATGACGGTGCCGTTCATGGCCAAATATGCAGCCCATGTCGTGCGCACCTGCCACAAGCGCGGTGCCCATGCGATGGGCGGGATGAGCGCCTTCATCCCCGTCAAGGATGACGAAGCCGCCAATGCCAAGGCCTTTGCCGCAGTTCGTGCCGACAAGGAACGCGAGGCAACGCTGGGCCATGATGGCACCTGGGTCGCCCATCCCGGGCTTGTCGGCATCGCTCGCGACGTCTTTGACCGGCTGATGCCGACGCCGAACCAGTTGCATGTCATCCCGACGGGCAAGGCGACTGCCGAAGACCTGACCACCCCGCCGCCCGGACCCAAGACGCTCACCGGGCTGACCAACAACGTCAATGTCGCCATCGGCTATATTGCCGCCTGGCTGCGCGGCCAGGGCGCCGTGCCGTTGCACAATTTGATGGAAGACGCCGCCACCGCCGAAATCAGCCGCACCCAGATCTGGCAATGGCGCGTTTCGGATGTGGTGCTCGATGGTGGTGAAGCGGTCGATGAAGCGCTGATCAACCGGGTGACCGATGAGCAGCTTGCCGTGTGGAAGGGTGTTGTCGGCGACAATTTCTTTGCCACCGGCAAATATGCCGAGGCTGCCGATGTGTTCCGCACGCTGACGCTGGCTGATCATCTGGAGCCGTTTTTGACGGTGCCTGCGTACGAGCATTATTTCGCGAAATAAGCGCCTCTGGCGCCTTCTCTCTCGCTTGCGGTAGAGAAGGCGCCAGCTTGTGTCAGGCGCAGAGCATCGTGCAGAAAGTC
>CAJAHV010000256.1 GCA_903939555.1 uncultured Alphaproteobacteria bacterium
ACCAAGTGCAGCACGCCGCAATGCGAAGGGATCGCGCGAGCCGGTTGGAAACTCTTCGATGTCGAAAAACGAACAAAGCGTATCCAGCTTGTCCGCCAGCGCCACAGCCACGCTCACCGGCGCGGTCGGCACGTCATCGCCTTGCCCGACCGGCTTGTAATGATCGCGGATTGCATCGGCGACTTGTGGATCAAGCCCGGCAACGCGCGCCAGATAGGCGCCGGCCAGCCCCTGCACTTCGGGGAACTCGCCCACCGTGGCTGAAACGAGATCGGCCTTGCACAGGCGGGCTGCCTGTTCGGCGAGGGCGGCCAACGCTTCCCTCTCCCCTTGAGGGAGAGGGCGACTCGGCGCAGCCGAGCGGGGAGAGGGGTGGGTCGCCGCAAAAGCCCCCTCTCCCGGCTCGGCTGCGCCGAGTCCGACCTCTCCCGCGAGGGGAGAGGTGATCGCGTTGAGCATGAGCCAGCGCGCCAGCTTGGCGACACGCTCGACCTTGTCGGCAACCGTGCCGAGTTTTTCATGAAAGACGATGTCGCCGAGCTTGGGCAGGAACACCCCAAGCCCATCCGGCCCTGAAACCGCCGCGACATCCTGATCCCAGAAGAATTTCGCATCCGACAGCCGCGCACTGAGCACGCGTTCATTGCCGGCAATGATCGCCACGCCGCCGTCGCTGGCGTCGAGATTGGCGACACAGACGAAATTCGGCGCCAGCGCCCCGGCGGCATCGGTGCAGGCGAAATATTTCTGGTTGGTCCGCATCGTCAACTGGATGACTTCGCGCGGCACAGCGAGGAAGGCGGGGTCGAAGCTGCCGAGCATCGGCACCGGCCATTCGGTCAGCCCGGCATTTTCCGCCACCAGTCCGGCGTCGGGAATGACGCTCAACCCCTGGGCAGCGGCGACGTCCGCAGCGCGGCTTTCGATGATCGCGCGGCGCTCCGCCGACGCCACGATGACCTTGGCGGCCAGCAATTGCGCCGCATGGCTGTCGGCACTGTCGATGCTCAGCAGGCCCGGGGCATGGATGCGGTGGCCGCGCGTCTCGCGGCCGGCGGTGATGCCGTGCACGCTGCAATCGACGACCGTGTCGCCGAGCAGCGCGACAATGCCGGTCAGCGGCCGCACCCAGCGCGGGCTGCCGGCGCTTGCCGAAGCGGCGCCCCAGCGCATCGATTTGGGCCAGTCGAAATCGCGCACGATGGCCGGGATCAGTTCGGCGAGGATCGCGGCGGCGCTGCGGCCGTCGCGCTTGATATGGGCGAACAGCACGATGCCCTTGGGTGTCTCGCGTTCTTCGAGCTGGTCGCGGGTGAGGCCGACCCCGCGCAGGAAGCCGGCGATGGCGGCTTCGGGGGCGGTCGCGGCGGGGCCCTTGCGCTCCTCGGACGAGGCGGCGCTGGCGGCGGCGACGTCTGCTGCCCGCAGCCACAGCCGGCGCGGCGTTGCATCCGCTGTTACCGCACCATGCGCCAGCCCGGCGGCCTGCAAGCCGTCCACAAAGCGCCGCGCCAGTTGTTCGGCGGCGGCGGCCTGCATCCGCGCCGGAATTTCCTCGGAGGTCAGTTCGAGCAGGAAATTCATGCGCCCTGCTCCACCCAGACGTCCGCGACACCCTTCACCAGGTCGCGGACCCGGCCGATATAGGCTTGCCGCTCGGCCACCGAGATCACGCCGCGGGCGTTGAGCAGGTTGAACAAATGGCTCGCCTTGATGGCCTGGTCATAGGCCGGCAGCGGCAGTTTTGCTGCGACCAGCGCGCGGCATTCCTCGCTCACGTCCTTGAAATGCTGGAACAGGCGCTCGGTATTGGCGTGCTCGAAATTATAGGCGGAAAACTGCTGCTCGTTCTTCAGGAAGACATCGCCATAGGAAACGCCGGCATCATTGTAGCGCAGGTCATAAACGCTCTCGACGCCCTGCACATACATGGCGAGCCGCTCCAGCCCATAGGTCAGTTCGCCTGCCACCGGCGCGCATTCATGCCCGGCAACCTGCTGGAAATACGTGAACTGGGTGACTTCCATGCCGTCGCACCAGACTTCCCAGCCAAGGCCCCAGGCGCCCAGCGTCGGCGATTCCCAGTCATCCTCGACAAAGCGGATGTCGTGCTTGTGGCGATCAATGCCGATGGCATCGAGACTGCCGAGATACAGGTCGATCAGATCATCGGGGGACGGCTTCAGGATGACCTGAAACTGGTAATAATGCTGCAAGCGGTTGGGGTTCTCGCCATAGCGGCCATCGCTGGGCCGCCGGCTCGGCTGCACGAACGCCGCATTCCACGCCTTTGGCCCGAGCGCGCGCAGTGTCGTGGCCGGGTGAAAGGTGCCGGCGCCGACTTCCATGTCATAGGGTTGCAGGATCGCACAGCCCTGCGCGCCCCAATAGCGCTGGAGGGTGAGGATGATATCCTGGAACGACAGGGAAGCGGACAAGAGCGGGAAACCTTCGCAGGTGCAACAACAGGCCTTGCGTGTAGCGGCGCGGTGGCAACAGGGTCAACCGCCCGCTTGGGGCAGCCGTTCGCTCATCGCTACCAGCCAGTCGGTGATGGCGGCATCGTCGGTCTCGGCGACGGGGGCCTTGTAGACGCTGCGCATCTTGGCGACTTCGGCGGCCCATTCGGCGCGGGTCAGCGCCGGCTGGTTCAACACCATTTCGGCCGAATGGCAGGCAAGGCAATTATTGTTGATCGCATCGGCGGCCGGCGCGCCGCGGCCAAGATCGGGAAACAAT
>CAJAHV010000257.1 GCA_903939555.1 uncultured Alphaproteobacteria bacterium
GCCACTCCCCGAACCGTGCTGTCACCTAGGCCAAGCCCTTGAACAACACAACCCCACGATGGCCTAAATCCGGACAGGAAACCGCCGCTTCTGCTGGCTTTCGACTATCAACCCCCGAAACAGCCCTGGAACATGCTTCACGGCTGTTATGGCACAGAAGCAAAACGCTGATGGCTCATACACTTTTTCCAGTTCGCCGTTAGGCCTGAAGGGACAACAGACCCTGCCGATTTTTTGCGCGTCTGTTACGGGAACCGGCTGGTCGAAGTGTGCGGTTTGCGTCTTGGTTTATTGAACTGAGGCTCGCCGTCGCCAGTGGCCAATCCGACGCGTGTTGACGGCGCTGGCCAGGCGCATATTTACTGGCGCCACCCCGGACCGACATGTTGGGACCATACGCGAACGGAACTCATGCCACGATCAAGATGCTCGATTGTGTTTGATCAGCGCTGCTTCTTGGTGATCGTCGCCGTGAAGTCCGGGTCCTTGTTAGCCACCCAATCAACAAATTTGCGAATACGAGGATCGGCCAAAAGTCCGTCGACATCCATCCCGTGGCGCTGCAGTTCGGAATTGGTGAAATTGGCCATCAGTGTCTGCTGACAGATCGGATGCATCGGCACCGTGTCGCGCCCGCCGCGGCTCTTCGGCACGGGATGATGCAACACGATGGTCTTGCCCGTGGGCCGGCCACAGAGCCAGCAAACGACCGCCGGCGCTTGCGCCTCCTCTTCCCGACCCGAGTCGCCATAGGGGTCATGCTTGGAATGTTTGCGTGCCATGCGTCTGCCTGAATCGCCTGAAGTTGCATGACCCGCCTAAAGCGGTGCGCTCAGCATTACCACCACTCGCTATTCCGGCCCGACCAGATGAGCGACACCGCGGATCAGGCGCTCAATCCGTAGCGTTGTTTCGCTTCGGCAAAATGAGCCCTAGCGTTGCGCCAGACCGGCGGGAGACCGGGGCTTATCATAAATTCCAGCAGGTGTGGCAGCAAGGCCGCCGCGAATTCCTGCGAGGCCTCACGCGGCAACAACGTGGGCAGGTGATCGATCGCTTGCAGATGGACCGGCCAGGCTGCGCTGCCCGCCGCGCGTCGGAACGGCACGTCGAGACTGGTGCTGGCGTCATAGACGGCTATCGGGTTGTTCGGGTTGTTGGGGTCGCAACTCACATCGCTAATAATCTTCAGGCACGTGTTTTCAGCCAACAAGGCCTGGTCGATCATCGGGCTGATCGGTTGTCGAAGATAGACGCAATTGATGAAAACATCGTGCTCGATAATCGCCCTGATGGGCTTTTCAGCGGCGGCGAATTCAGGAAGATCCCAGGCGCTGATCGCGACTTTATCGCCCAGTTCGCGCAACAGATCGGTGGCACCTGTGCCACAACGGCCCAGCGCACCCATAATCATCACGCGCAGCGGCTGTCCGCCAAGTGCATCCTTGACCGCGTCGACCAAGTGCTGCTGGCTAGAATAGCGGTGCGCCGCCGGATAGGGCAAATTCGAATTTTGATAATGCACGTGCCCCAACACGCCAAGCGCCGCACCGACAAACCCGGCCCAGTAACCAAAGGCTGCAATGCGACGCCCTTGGTCGTCCTGCAGAAACTCCAGATCGAACAAATCGCCGCCGCCGTCTGCATAGGCTTTGAGCACGGCGCCCGCACCACTCTGGCCCTTGAAGCTGTGCGAGAAATAAATATGCGTATGAGCGATCGCCACGTCGGATTCAGCAAGTTCCTTGAGGCCAAGAATAACCGCGTCAGCCGGCGCCTGTCGCCAATGCGCGTCTGTCAGCTCTGCGCCCGCCGCCCGATACTCCTCATCGCTGAAAATGCGGTCTGCCGATCTCTGCGCGATGACATGAACGCCGTTTTGAACAAGGGTACTGACGCCATCAGGCGTAAGCGCCACGCGTGATTCACTGGCCTTGTCCTCACGGCGTAACCACAGCGTTTCCATGATTCAATCTGCCCAGCCTGGATCGTGAAAGAGAAAAATAAGCGACACCAGCAATCAGCACCATGATCATGACAGCCAGCCAAGCCGGTGAGCCACCCGCCAGGCTCAGCGCCGATGCCAGAACGAAACCGAAAAATGCCAGCACCGCGGTGAATATCGCATAGGGGAATTGCGTTTCCACATGGGACATGTGGTTGACGCCAGAACTCATGGACGAAAGTACCGTCGTGTCGGAGATCGGTGACGCATGATCACCGAACAGGCCGCCACTAATTGCAGCTCCGATGCAAACCGCCACCGGCGCCTCCAGCCCGACCGCAATGGCCACGCTGACCGGTATAACCACGGCAAAGGTCCCCCATGACGACCCAGTTGCCAGCGACAATGATGCGCCGATCAGGAAAATCATGCTCGCCAGCAACCACTGCGGAAAATTGATGAAGTTGAGCAGCTTGGCGATTGCCGCACCGGTATCAAGAGCCGCCATCACGTCACTGAGTGTCCAAGCCAGAATCAAGATGCACAAAATCGGCATGATCCGCCCCATGCCACTGAAAAACGCTTTCGAACTGTCACTGAAATCAAATATCTGGAAGCGATGCAGCATTGCAATGGTTGATACGGTGGATACAGTATAGGAGAGCGCCAGCGTTGTTCTGATGATCGCGCCTGTCAAAACGCCTTGTTGTATTGAGAAATACGCGAACAGGGACATCATCGACAAAAATAAAGTGCCGAGCGCTATAAATACGATTTTTGCGCCATGTGTCTCGAGGGCAGTGCTCATCGCAGGCAGCGCGACATCCGAATCTTCATATTTGTGCGTTCCTGCCAGGAAGTTCTGCTGCACGCGCTTCATCGGCCCCAACCAGACGTTGAACACAGCAACAAAGGCGACGCCCACCAGCGTGAGCAAAGGATAGAGCATGTAGAACCAGATTTCCTGGAACGCGATGAAGCCGTCTTTTTTGATGCCTTCCGCAGCATAGGAAGTTTCCATGAGGCCCATTATATAGGCACCCCAGCTGATGAAGGGAATCAGCACACAAACAGGTGATGAAGTGGAGTCTACTATATAGGCCAGCTTTTCGCGGCAGATTTTCAATTTATCGTAAACAGGCCGGTAAACCGGACCGAGGATCAGCGAGTTTCCCGAGTCAGAGAAAAAAATAATGATGCCGCTGAGCAATGTACTCAACTCGAGCTTCATCGGCGAGGTGACGCGGGTGCCGAGCAGGCCGGAGAATGCCCGCATCGTATTTGACGCTTCGAGCAGATAGATGAAACCGGAAATAATGGTGATGACAATCACGATCTGCGCATTGGAACCTTCAAGCTGCTCAAAGATGCCATCATTGAACAATGCGATCATGGTGTTCAGTGGGTGGTAATGCGATATTATCGCAAAACCGACGACAACTGCGCTCAGCAGGGAAAGTATGACTCGTCTGGTCGTGAAAGCCAGAACCAGTGCAACTGCGGACGGCGCAATTGCCAGAAATGAATCCATGTTATTGCTCTTTTCCGGATTTCAGGGATCAAGTGCAGGCAACAAATTCAACGACACCGCTAGCGCGCCAAGCCGGGACCATGGCCTGCCATGTTTGTCGCGCATCAACGCCGGGTACGCAATGGCTGATGCCCGACTTGTCAGCACTGGAGCGATCCTGACAGGCCCCGGCGGCGTCTTGTAGGCAGCCACCGACAACTGGCTACAGAAAGGTCGACCTAGCACTCAGCGCTGCTTGCCGATCCCGCCCCGTGGGCCACCCTCCTCAGACCCGCCGTGCCGTCGCAGCATCACCTGCCGCTTCCAACGGCGAACGCGTCAGATTTTCCCTGTTGGCATTGCACAACGCGACGTACAAAGTGCCAAAAGTCTTGCATTGCAAGTCCGAAAGGATCCCAATTTTGTTGCCCGGACCAATTGATGGCGCAGGCTTTTCCGACGCCAACGAGCTTGGACGCACACTGAAGTCACGCCACGTTTCGATGATCACCTTTGGCGGGATCATAGGCGCCGGGTTGTTCGTGGGGTCATCGACCGCGATTGGCACAATAGGTCCTGCCGCTGTCATCAGCTATGCTATGGCCGGCTTTTTGGTCATGCTGGTGATGCGCATGATCTCGGAGATGGCAGTGGCCCTGCCCGGCGTTCAGACGTTTCCCGATTTTGCCAGAGCCGGCGTTGGCAACTGGGCCGGCTTTGTTGTCGGCTGGCTGTACTGGTATTTTTGGGTCGTCGTGATCGCCATCGAGGCGATTGCCGGTGCCAAAATCATTTGCGGCTGGTTTCCCCAGTTTGAAATCTGGCAGGTCGGCGTGGTGCTGATGGCGGTATTGACGGGCGTAAATCTATTGTCGACGAGATCTTTTGGTGAATTCGAATTTTGGTTTGCATCGATAAAGGTTGCATCCATCCTTGTTTTTATCGTTCTGACGGGGGCGTTCGCCTTCGGCATCACCTCTCCCGCCGGCCCCACATTTGGCAATCTGACCGCCCATGGCGGTTTCGCTCCGGCCGGCATCACGGCAATATTTGCGGGCGTGACGACAACCATATTTTCGCTCTGCGGCGCCGAGATCGCCACGCTGGCGGCTGCGGAATCGGATGCCGGCGCCAAAGCTATCGGCCGGCTGACCATCTCGGTCTCGGTTCGGATCCTGGTGTTTTTCGTTTTGTCGATCCTGATGATCGTCTCGGTAGTGCCCTGGAATGAAATCGAGGCCGGCGTGTCACCATTTGCCCATGCGCTACGCGCTATGGGCTACCCTGGTGCCGATCTCATCATGAATGCGATTGTACTGGTGGCGGTTCTGTCATGCCTGAATTCCGGTATCTACATCACCTCGCGCGCCATGTTCGGTCTGGCCCGCAATGGCGATGCGCCGCAATACTGTGTCCAGTTGAATCGATCAAAGGTGCCCGTGTGCGCCATTCTTATCGCCAGCCTGTTCAGCTATGGCGCGCTGGCGGCTTCGATATTGTCACCCGACCGGGTATTCAATTTTCTCGTGAATTCGTCGGGCGCGATCATGCTGTTTATCTATTTGCTGATCGCACTGGCGCAATTACGGCTGCGTGCCGACCTTGAAGCTTCAGCACCCGATCGGTTGCAGGTCAGGATGTGGCTTTATCCTTATGGCACCTATGCGACGATGGCCGGAATGCTGGGCGTACTCGGGTTGATGGCCCTGTCGCCAACCCATTCCATCGAATTATGGGCCAGCGTTCTTGTCGCTGCGATCTGCCTGGCTGGCTATGGGGCTCGAGTGCGCTTCGCTGCGAGCTGATCACGGTACAAGCACGATCTTTCCGACATGTTGCTTGGTCAGGAATGCCGTTTGCGCCGCAACAATCTCCGACAAGGGAAAAACCCCGGAGACGAGCGGCATGACCTCGCCAGCCTCGATATAGCGGACAAGGTTCGCGAACACGCCGTGATCAAGGACGGTACAGCCGATCAACCTGAGGTCCTTGAGGTACAAGGTGCGCAGGTCGAACGACACGATCGGGCCGGCTATGGCACCGGCCACGGCATAGCGGCCGCCGCGTTTCAACCCGTCGAGCCTGTCACCGAACTGGTCGCCGCCGACGCTGTCGATCACCACATGAAAATGTTCGGCGCCGAACTGCGCCAGGATGTCGGTATCGCGGCTGATGACCCTGTCCGCCCCGCATGCGGCGACGGCGGACAGCTTGTCCGCGGCAGCGATCGCCGTGACAATGGCACCGCGTCTTTTGGCCAGTTGCACGGCTGCCGATCCGACACCGCCCGATGCGCCGCAAACCAGCACCTGCTCGCCGGCCACGACCGCCGCCCGGGCCAACATGTTTTCAGCGGCTGAATAGGCGCAGGGGAACGAGGCGAGTTCGATATCGGTCAACGCCGAATTGATGGTGTAGGCATGCCGTGACGGCACGCGGCAGAATTCCGCAAAACCGCCATCGACTTCGGAACCGAGATAGGTCGCATCGAATTGACCGGCGCCAGGATCACGGAAAACCGGCTCGACAATCACGCGTTCACCGATCCGGTCGGCCCGAACGCCCGCGCCAACCTCAACAATGACACCACAGACATCGGCGCCCTGGATGCGCGGAAACTGCGGCAGGGCCCCGGTCCAGCCCGAATCTTCTGTCCGGGCGGCAGCGAAGCCATCGTCGCCGCCGGCCCCTGTGGCTTGGGTAACGGATTTCGAATACCAGGCGGTTCGCGTGTTTATATCGGTATTGTTGACCCCGGCGGCTCCGACACGGATCAGAACGTCGCCGGCGCCGGGAACCGGCACCGGGATATCGTCGCGATAGACAAGCCTGTCGAACCCGCCGTTGCCGGTCATCAGCACGGCTTTCATGTCAGTCGGCGCGCTGCAGGCCAAACTGGTTGAGGTACCATGACTGGAAATTGACGACCCCGCGCTCCTGGTCGGAGTAGCGGCCGGGGATATAGTGTTTCGACTGGATGCCGGCCTGGTTGTCTTCGGTGATCTGGCGATCCTGGACGGTTGTCACGTCCCAGGCCCAGACCATCTTGGCGACGTCGGGGTTTTCGGCCTTGGCACCGACAATCCAGCTGATGTCGACATCGGTGAGCGTGGCGGTGCGCGGCGTGAACTGGAACAGGATGGCGAAATCGTTGCAGGCAACGACATGGCTGATCGGCGAGAACGCCAGGTGCATGCGGCCGCCGTCAAATTCGGTGCGCTTGCCCATTAGGCTGGACGCCGCCGTACCATCGGCGGTTTCGCTTTGATAACCGTCGCGAATGGTGCGCTGCATGACCAGCCGCAGGTGCGTGCTGTCGGGGGTATCATCGATATTGCCCACCGGACGGCCCATGGCGGCAACGCGTCGCTCCCACGCCTCCAGCACCGGCATATAGGCCTCGACGGCGTCGGTCGGTCCCGAACTTGGGCCAGCCCCAACCGCGACCAGGGCTTCGGGCGGGTGCATCGAACAGAATTCGGGGTGCGCCGGCTGGCAATGATAGCATTCGAGGAAGTTTTCGACGACCAGCTTCCAGTTGGCAGCGGTCGGGTAGGACGCCTTGTGCGCGACCTTGGCATCGGCAAAGCCATGGTAATCGAGGATCGCGGCCATATCGCCGAAGGTGGCATCGAAATCATCAGGAGTGCCATCGGTCATGTTAATGAAGATGAAGCCGAAATATTCGCGGACGTGGCAAGGGATGAGGCCATTGGCCGTCTTGTCGAAATCATCGGGCATCAACCGGGCGGACAGGAGGGCGCCGTCAAGGCCATAGGTCCAAGCGTGATAGGGGCAGACGAGCTTGGGGGCATTGCCCGATGTTGCCGAACAGACCAGCGAACCGCGGTGGCGGCAGACATTGTAGAACGCCCGGATCGAGGTGGCGTTTTCGCGGATGATGATGATCTGTTCATCGCCGATCTTGAAGACGAAAAAATCGCCCTTGTTCGGCACCTGCCCGACATGGCCAGCCATCGTCCACTTGCGGCTGATGACCTGATCCATATCGGCTTCGAACACCGCATCGTCGCAGTAGAATTCGCGATCGAAGCTGTAGCCGACACGGGTATTCGCCGCGAGGCGTTGCATCATGTCGGAACGACTTTCGGCCATGGTTTTCACTTCCGTTGTCATATCTTGATACGGGCGTTGCCCGGATCGAACAGGGGCTTGAGCGAGGCGATGGCCGGCCAGCGGGTGCCGGCGATCTCGATTTCATAGTCATCGGTACCGATCGCGCCAACAACACCACCATCGGCAGCATCAACATAGCCAAGCGCGCAGGCTGCCCCGAGCGTGGGCGCGTACATGCCCGAACGGATATAGCCGGCGATCCGGTCACCATTCCAGATCGGTTCATTGTGATACAGCATCGGCTCGGGTGATTTGAGCAGGAACTGCACCAGGCGTTGCTTCAACCCGGCCTGTTTTTGTGCGAGCAACGCCTCACGCCCGATAAAGCCACCGGGCTTGTCCATTTTGACAGCAAAGCCCAGCCCTGCCTCGAGCGGGGTGTCCTCGTCGGTAATGTCATGGCCCCAATGGCGATAGCCTTTTTCCATGCGCAGCGAATTCAGCGCATGATAGCCGGCCAGCTTGAGGCCGAAGCGATCGCCAACGGCGATGATGCTGTCGTAGACACCCGCCATGAATTCGGTCGGGATGTACAATTCCCAACCAAGCTCGCCAACATAGGTGATGCGCGAGGCGCGCACGATGGCATAGCCGAGTTCGATCTCCTGGCTGGTCGCGAACGGAAAGGCCTCGTTCGACAGGTCATTCGGGCTGAGCGATTGCAGCAGCGCCCGGGCATTGGGGCCCATGATCGAGATGACCCCCATGCCCGAGGAGACATTGGTCAGGACTGCATGAGCATCAGCGTCGATATGGCGCTTGAGCCAATTGAAGTCGCGCGTTTCGGTTTCGGCACCTGTCACGATCAGAAACGCCGTCGGGCTCAACCGGGTCACGGTCAGATCGGCCTCGATACCGCCCTTCTCGTTCAACCATTGCGTATAAACCAGCTTGCCCGGCGCGACATCGACGTCATTGGCGCAAACCCTGTTGAGCACACGCATCGCATCGCGGCCCTCCAGCCGGAACTTTGCAAAGCTCGATTGATCGAACAGGCCAACCGTTTCGCGCACCGCCTTGCATTCCGCCGCTGTCGCATCGAACCAGTTCTGCCGGCCATAGCTATATTCATATTTCGGTTCGGAACCGGGCGCTGCATACCAGTTCGGTCGTTCCCAGCCAAAGGCTTCGCCATGGCAGGCACCGGCGGCCTTCAGTCGATCGTACAGCGCCGATTTGCGTACGCCGCGCGCCGTTTCATACTGCTTGAACGGCCAGTGCGTCGCGTACAACAGCCCCAAGCTCTCGCTGACCCGTTCGCGCAGATATTTGCGGTTGATCTGGAACGGCATGTTGCGGCGAATGTCGACCGACCACAGGTCAGCCGGCGGGATACCGTCGCGGATCCATTCGGCCATGACCTTGCCGATGCCACCCGCCGATTGCAGGCCGATAGAATTCAGTCCTGCGGCGACGAAGCACCCCGGCAACTCAGCGCTTTCACCCAGATGGTAGCGCACATCGGGTGTGAAGCTTTCCGGGCCGCAGAAGAATTTCTTGATGCCGGCGGTTTCCAGCGCCGGAACACGGCGCATCGCGTCCATCAACACGGGTTCGAAGTGTCCGAAATCGCCAGCGATCTCGTCGAAGCAAAAGTCTTCGGAAATACCGTCCATGCCCCAAGGGCGGGCATTCGGTTCGAAAGCCCCGACCAGCAACTTGCCGGCGTCATATTTGTAATAGCCGCAATAATCATAGTCGCGCAGCACCGGCAGATCGGGGGTCAGCCCGGCAACCCCTTCGAACAACACATAATAATGTTCGCAGGCGTGTAGCGGCGCCGCCACACCAACACTGGCGGCAAGGTCGCGGGTCCACATGCCGCCGCAAAGCACGACATAATCGGCATCGATCATCCCCTCGGCGGTCTCCACGCCGGTCACCCGGGTGCCATCATGGCGGATGCGGGTAACCTTGGTGTTTTCAAAAATCCGCACGCCGCTGTTGCGTGCACCCTTGGCGAGCGCCTGGGTAATATCGACGGCATTGGCATAGCCATCGCTGGGGATATGGATGCCGCCCACGATGTCATCGACTTGCGCGATCGGAAACCGCTCCTTGATTTCCTGCGGGGTGATGACATTGACCGGCAGGTCGAACACCTTGGCCATCGAGGCGCTGCGCTTCAGTTCCTCGAAGCGTTCGAGGTTGCTCGCCATCGAGATCGACCCGCACTGGCGGTAACCAGTTGCTTGGCCGGTTTCGGCTTCAAGCCCGCGGTAAAGCTCACCGGTGTATTTTGCGAGCTTGGTCATGTTGATCGACGGCCGCAATTGCCCGACCAGGCCGGCGGCGTGCCAGGTCGTGCCGCTGGTGAGTTGCTTGCGTTCGAGCAGGATCGTGTCGCTCCAGCCGATCTTGCCAAGGTGATAGGCGATCGATGTGCCGATGACGCCGCCGCCAACAATGACGACACGGGCGCGGGCAGGCAGGGTTGCGGCCATCGCGGTTACGCCTTCATCTTCAGATTGTCAGGATCATAAGCCGGGTGTTCGAGCACCGTCGCGGCGCGCCGTTCACCCTGCACAACCACATCGAAACGCGTGCCCGGGGTCGCATGGCCGGGCGGCACCGCCGCAAAGAACAAGCTTTTGCCGACCCGGTGGCCATAGCCGCCCGATGTTGTCAGGCCGATGCAGCTGTCACCGATCATGATCGGTTCGGCACCGCGCGCATCGGTATCGGTAGCAGCCATTTCGCCATAAACGATGCGGAAACGGTCGGGCGCATCGAGCGTGGCTTGCTTGCCGACGAAATCATCTTTCTTGAAGGCGATGAAACGGTTCATCTCCGCTTCGAGCATCGTCAGTTCGTTGGTCAACTCGCTGCCCCAGGCCTTGTAGGCCTTTTCCATCCGCATCGTATTGACGGCGTAAAGGCCGTAATTGGCAATGCCGAGATCGGCGCCGGCAGCCCAGATGGCATCGTAAAGCGCCAGCGTGCCGCCAATTAGCGGGTGGAGTTCCCAACCGAGTTCGCCGACATAGGAAACCCGCAGCGCCCGCACGCGCTGGCCCGCGATGGTGATTTCGCGGCCGCTGAGCCAGCGGAACCCTTCATTCGACAAATCGGCATCGGTCAGCCGTGCCAGCAATTGCCGTGATTTCGGCCCGCTGAGTACGATGACACCGCGGTCCATGGTGACATTGCGGATGCTGACGTCTTCGCCCGGCAGCCGGCTCTGCATCATAAGGTCAAGATCACGCAATTCGGCAGCGGCGGCGGACAGGCAGTAGAAATGATCCTCGGCAAGACGCGTCACGGTCATTTCGCCGTAGATGCGGCCACCGCGCGACAGCGGGTGAACCAGCCCGATGCCGTCCTGCTTGCGCGGCATGCGGTTAGCGCAAATCCGGTTGAGAAAGGTTTCGGCATCAGGCCCGACGACATCATATTTTGCAAAGCCGGTCAGATCGAGCACGCCGACGTTTTCGGCTATGGCGCGGACTTCCTCGCGCACCACCTCGAACACGTTGCTGCGGGCATAGCCCGAAACCTCGGCGCGGCCGTCGGTCGAGAACCATTTCGGCCGCTCCCAACCAAAGGTTTCAGTGTGGACAGCGCCTTGAGCCGCCAGCCGTTCGTGCAACGGGCTGGTCTTGCGCGGCCGGCCATCCGACTCTTCTTCGCCCGGCAGGCGGGTGGTAAAGGTCAGCCGATAATCGAGAAACACCTTGTCGCGCGCATAATCCTCATTGGCAAAGCTGCCATATCGGCGCGGGTCGAATTCGGTCATGTTGATGTCGGCATCGCCGAACACCATCCATTGCGCCAGATATTTGCCCGAGCCGCCGCCCTGCGCGATGCCGAACGACGTGCCGCAGCAATGCCAGAAATTGCGCAGGCCCGATGCCGGCCCCAGCAAGGGCCCGCCATCCGGTGTATGCGGAATGGCACCGTTGATGACCCGACGGATGCCGACTTCGCCAAACACCGGCATGCGTTCGATGGCGCGTTCCAGCCATTTGCCGATCCGGTCGAGATCGTCGCCGAACAATTCGCTGGTCGATTCCCATTCGGGCATGCCCTTGGGTGCCCAGGCTTCCTTAAGGCCGATATTTTCGTAAATACCGATAAGGCCACTTTTTTGTTCTTGGCGGAAATAGCCCGAGACATAGGGGCAGCGCATCACCGGGATTTCTTCACTGCGCTCGATGAACGCCTGAATCGGATCGGTGACGATATAATGATGTTCCATGTTCGTCACCGGAATGTCGATGCCGGCCATCTGTGCCACTTGCCTCGCGTAGCAACCGGCAGCGTTGACGACGATTTCAGCGCGGATGACGCCCTGCTCGGTCGCGACATCCCATTCGCCACCCGGCAATTGCGTCAGGCCTGTCACCCGGTTCTTGCGGATTATCGTCGCGCCCATCGCACGCGCGCCAATCGCCATCGCATTGCACAGGCCAGACGGGTCGGCATGGCCGTCACCGGTGGTGTAGCCGCCGGCGATCACGCCCTCTGTGGTCATGAACGGGTTGATCCGGCGGATCTCGGCCGGATCGATGATCGCCATGTCAAAACCGATGATTTTCGAATAGCCCTCGATATACTTCAGCCAGGCCAGTTCGCGTTGATTGGTGGCGAGCCGAATCCCGCCCGATTTGTGCCAACTGACATATTGCCCGGTCAGCCCTTCGAGGCGCGGATACAGATCGTTGCTGTAGGCGTGGATCTTGGCAAGGTTGTAGCTGCCGGTGATGCTGGGGCATTGCCCGGCGGCGTGCCAAGTCGACCCCGATGTCAGTTCGTCTTTTTCCAGCAGGATCGTATCGGTCCAGCCCAATTCGGCCAGATGATACAATAGGCTGGCACCCATGATGCCACCACCGATGATCACGACCCGTGCATTTGATTTCATGAAACTGACCGCGCTCCCGGTTTCGACCGCTCATAGTAAAGAGCATGGTTGCTGCGAAGCAAATCACTAGATAGAGGTGTTTGACCCTAATTTTTTTATGGATCGGTGATGACCGAGCGTCGCTCGACCGTTGGCTTGCCGACACTGACCTGGCTGCGGGCGTTTGAAGCAGCGGCGCGCGCTGAAAGCTTCACCATCGCGGCACGCGAGCTCGGCTTGACCCAGGCCGCGATCAGCTATCAGGTGCGAGCGCTGGAAGACTATCTCGGCTGGGAATTGTTCGAGCGTCTGCCGCGAGGGGTGCGCTTGACGGCAATGGGCATTGCGTATCTGGCACCGGTGCGAAAAGCATTTGACGATCTGGCGATCTCGACACTGGGCCTGTTTGGCAGCAACCAGATGGCAAGCATCGCGATATTGGCGCCGGTTTCGTTCGGCTCATTGTGGCTGGCACCCCGCCTGCCCGATTTTTCGGCGCGCTATCCCAATATCGAAGTGCGGCTTTCCGCGACGATCTGGGGGAACACGGGTTCCAATCCATCGATCGATCTGGAAATCCGTTACGGCGATGGCAAGGGCAATGACGATGGTGGAGAGGCGCTTTTGCATCAGGACCTGGTCATCGCCTGCAGCCCGCAATATTTACGCCATACAGGGTTCGATGGCGATCTCACCAAGCTTGTGCGCAAAGGCGTCGTGCATATCATGGGCCATGAAGACCATTGGCTAAGTCTGGCAAACGCCATCGCGGCCGTGGATATCGGCACGGCGCCCGGGCCAACGGTCGATACGACAATCGCCGGTTTGGAACTTGCTGCGAACCATGCCGGCTGTATCGTTACGCATCCGTTGTTTCTGTCGAGCTATATTAATACCGGTCGGCTGGTGCTGCCGGCAGCCACGACCTTCGCCGACGACAAGGGCTTTTATCTGTCAGCGCCGGCACGCCCGCAGCGCACGCGCCGCGAAGCGCATGTGTTTCGTGAATGGTTGAAGGAAATTGCCGCCAGCGAGGGCATTTTGCACGCCTGACCGACCGCAAAGGAAATTTGGCGGTTCGCCAAAAATCTTCATTTGTGGAGAATCGCCATCCATTCTTTAGTATAAGTCATGGGGGTATGCGTTTTTGTAAGCTCCTGATACGCAAGATCAAATAGGTGGTCTGCGCCAACCCTGCGAACGGCTGAACATGAAAATCGGGTTTATCGGACTTGGCAATGTCGGCGGCAAGCTGGCCGGGAGCCTGATCCGCAACGGGCATGACGTAACAGTCCGCGATCTGGACGAAAATCTTGTGAGCCAGTTTGTGGCGCGCGGCGCGACGGCGGCGCCTTCGCCGGAAGCGCTGGCTCGCAGCGTCGACCTGATTATCACCTGCTTGCCATCACCCGCCGCTACTGCGGCGGTTGCCGAGGGGCCGGACGGGTTTTTAAAGGAACTTTGCCCCGGCAAGGTCTGGCTGGAAATGAGCACGACCGATCATGCCGAGGTGCTTCGCCTAGGAAAACTGGTCGAAGCGCGCGGCGCCTTGTTCATGGAATGTCCGGTGTCCGGCGGCTGCCACCGCGCCGATACCGGCAACATCGCGATTTTTGCCGGCGGACCACGTGCGGCCTTTGAGGCCGTGCTGCCGGTACTAACAACGCTCGGCCGGCGGATCCTGCACACCGGCGAACTGGGCACCGCGTCGCAACTGAAAGTGCTGACCAACTATCTGTGCACCGTGCATCTGGCGGCCCTGGCGGAAGCCTTGACGACCGCCAAGGTTGTCGGGCTCGATATGAACACGGCCTATGAAGCGATCCGTATTTCGTCGGGCAATTCCTTTGTCCATGAAACGGAATCGCAAGTCATCCTGAATGGCAGCCGCGATATAAACTTCACCATGGACCTGGTCATCAAGGACGTCGGGCTGTTCGACAAATTGGCGCGAGACCATGGTGTGCCATTGGAGATTTCGCCGTTGGTGCTGAACATCTTCAAGGATGGCCAGGAACGCTATGGCCCGCGCGAACATTCGCCCAACATCATCAGGCGCTTGGAAGAACCGATGGGGGTAAAAGTGTTGGGGACCGCCTTTCCGGCCGAAATGGTTGACGATGAGCCGGAAGAACCGGGCTATGAAGTTGTGCCGAGGCGCTGATGCCTCCGCTCGCCCATGCCAAATGGCAACGCCGGGCCCGCGATTTGCGGATCGGAACCGGCCTGTTCATCGACGGACGCTCCTGCCAGGCAGCAGCGGGTGGCAGCTTTGATGTTATAAATCCGGCCAACGGCGCGCTCGTGGCTCGAATGGCGTACGGGACAGCCGCCGATATCGACCGCGCTGTCGCATCGGCAAGGGCTGCGTGGGACGACGGGCGCTGGCGCCACATGCCGCCGCGCGACCGGATGGCGATCTTTCATCGCTTCGCCGATCTGGTGGAAGCAAATGCGGCCGATTTTGCGCTGCTCGAGACTTTGGTAATGGGCAAGCCGGTTACCGATGCGCTGACGATCGATGTCCCCGAGGCGGTCGTCACCATTCGCTATTTCGGCGAATGCATCGACAAGACATCCGGCAGCGTTTCGAACACCGTCCACAATGCCGTCCACATGACGGCGCGGGAACCGATCGGCGTCGTTGGCGCAATATCGGCATGGAACTACCCTTTGCTGATGGCGACATGGAAGATCGCGCCGGCGCTTGCCGCCGGCAATTGCGTGGTTCTGAAGCCTTCGGAACTGGCACCTTTGTCATGCCTGAAACTGGCGCAGCTTTTTGTCGATGCCGGTGGACCGCCGGGCGTTTTTAATGTCGTGAACGGTTTTGGCGCTGATGCGGGGCGAGCATTGGCGCTCCACCCCGACGTCGCAAAGATAAGCTTCACCGGCTCCACGGCGACCGCAAAGCAGTTGATGATCTATGCCGGCCAATCAAATTTGAAGCGGGTCGCTCTGGAAACCGGCGGTAAAAGCCCACAGATATTCATGCCCGATCTCGAAGACCTTGATGTCGCCGTCACCAGCGCCGTGCGCGGCATTTTCGACAATGCCGGCCAGGTCTGCAATGCCGGGTCACGGCTGCTTGTGCACGCCGATATCCATGATGCCTTTATCGAACGCTTCGAAGCGATCGCCGCGACCCTTTACACTCCGGGCGATCCGCTCGACCCGGCGACAACTCTGGGGCCGGTCGTGTCCCGCGCCCACCAGCAAAAAGTGCTGGGCTGGATTGATCAAGGGCTGGAAGCGGGAGCGCGATTGCACTTTGGCGGCACCGCTGATGCCCTGCGGCCCGGAGGCGCCTATGTGCTGCCCACGCTGTTTTCGAACGTTGATACGCAAATGGCGATCGGACGCGAGGAAATCTTCGGGCCGGTCGCGACACTGTTCAAGGTTCAGGACGAAGCCAACGCGATCAATATCGCGAATGACTCCCCCTATGGTCTCGCAGCCAGCGTCTGGACCCGTGACATCAAGCGTGCGCACCGAATGGTGAAGGCGCTGGAAGCCGGCGTCATCTGGGTGAACTGCTTTGGTGATGGCGACATGAACCAGCCATTCGGTGGCTATAAACAGTCGGGCAATACCAGAGACAAATCGATGGAATGCCTTGCCGGCTACCAACAGACCAAATCGGCGTGGATCACGCTCGAATAGGTGCGATTTCCGCAGCGTGCGTGACAACCCAGTCCATGAAGCTGCGCACGCGGACATTGTCTTTCATGTCGATACGGCAAATCAGCCCCCAGCCGCCGCGGCAGCGTACCGAATGCCCGACCGGCGCAACCAATCGCCCAGCGGCCAGATCGTGACCGACAAAGGGCCCGTTGACGAGCGCAACGGCTTCACCATCCAGCGCCATTTCCAGCGCCACGGCGAGTGTATCCACCAACAGGTAGGACGTCGACGGGTCGAAACTCACGCCTGCCCCCTGGAACCAGGTGTTCCAATTTTGCACTTCGGTATAGACGGCAGCAAGTGGCTGATTCAAAAGATCTTCAACACATGGATTTTTGCCGATTTTGGCAAGCAGTTTCGGGCTGCATACCGTTGACAGCGTGTAATCGAACAGCGGTATCCAATGATATTTGGTCAAGTCCGGCACGTCCGCGCAATAGACAAGGCCGACATCGGCATGCACGTCATCGAACGTCCATTCGACAGCACAAGTGTTCAACGTAAGCTTGATGCTGGGATGATCCGCAAGAAAATGAGGCACGCGACGCGCCAGCCAGCGAATTGAGGCGGTGACATAAGTCTGCACCCGCAACGGTTTGTCGGGGGCGTGGCGATGGACCGCTTCGACACCTTGAATCAGCGATTCGAACGCCGCGCGGACATAAGGGTAAAAAATGCGTCCCTGTTCGGTCGAAACGATGTGACGACCTTCCTGAACGAACAGATCAACACCCAGCGCATCTTCGATCAATTGCACCTGATGGCTGATGGCAGGATGCGTTAGACACAATTCGTCGGCGGCGTCACGGATGCTCTGGCGCCGGGTGGCGGCCTCGAAACCCTTCAACGCCTTAAGCGGCGGCAGCCGTTGAAGATCGATTTTCTGCTGCACAACACCACCCTCACGTCGAATGGTGCGATTGTATGAGCCCCGGCAGCAGGCGCAACCGGTAAATTAAATCTAACGATGGGCCGCAGCTGAATCGGCCAGGATCATTGCAGCGGCCTTTTCGGCAACCATTACCGTCGGCGCATTGGTATTTCCCGATGTAAGGTTCGGAAAAACCGAGGCATCCACGACCCGCAACCCCTGCACGCCATGCACGCGCAACCGGGCGTCAACAACGGATGTGGTGGGTTCCGGCCCCATCATGCACGTGCTGGTGGGATGGTAGACGGTGTCGGCACGCATGCGAAAATCATCAAGCAATTCCGCGTCAGTCATCAAATGGCTGCCGGGCACAAGTTCCTCGGTGATGATGTCGGCAAGCGGCCGTGTAGCCGCTATCTGACGCAGAAGATGAATGCCGCGCATCGCCTGTTGAACGTCATGATCCGTGGCAAGGTAATTGGGATAGATAGCCGGATGCACGAACGGATCGGCAGAGGCGATCTGCAGATGCCCGCGGCTGGTCGGGCGACAGGCGTTGAAGGAAAGCAGGAAGGCCGAAAACGGATCGGGATTGAGCAATTTGCGTTCCGACAGCGGTGATTGCGTATAACTGACGGGGCTGAAGTACAATTGCAGATCGGCGCGCACCGCATCGGGACCGCTACGCACAAAGCCGCCACCCTGATTGACGCTCATCGACAAGGGCCCGCTTCGGTTCAGAAGGTAGCGAAGCCCTGCCCGGATACGGCCATGCAACGGGCGCAATTCGTCGTTCAACGTCGGCACGCTGGTCTTGTAGAAATAACTGACGGCGAGGTGATCCTGCAAATTCCGCCCGACCGCAGGCGCGTCGACCAGCGGTACAATGCCAAGCGACGCCAGCAAGGCCGCATCGCCAATCCCGGAGAGTTGCAGCAATTGCGGCGAATTTATCGATCCGCTTGACAGGATGACTTCGGCCCGCGCGCGCGCTTGGCGTGTGTCCGCGCCTTGGCGGTAGTCGATACCAACGGCGCGGCTGCCTTCAAAGTTGATGCGCATGACCTGAGCCTTGGTACGCAACACGAGATTGCCGCGGCGCAAGGCCGGCCGCAGATAGGCATTTGCCGTCGATGCGCGCCGGCCGTTGCGCGTGTTGATCTGGTAAATGCCAACGCCTTCGGCCTGCGCGCCATTCAGATCCGGCGATGCCGCAAAACCCAGGGCCTCGCCACTCTTGATGAAGGTCTGGCACAAGGGATGGGCGGCAGGGGTGATGTCGGTGACATGTTGCGGGCCGGCGGCACCGTGCCATTCGCTGGCGCCATGATCATGGTCCTCTGACTTGATAAACCACGGCAGCACATCGTCCCATGCCCAGCCAGGATTGCCCGCCGCGGCCCAGTCATCAAAATCGCCGCGCTGACCGCGCACATGCACCATGGCATTGATCGACCCGGACCCACCGATGACCTTGCCGCGCGGCCAATAGCTTGTGCGGCCGCCAAGCCCCGGCACGGCCTGCGTGTCATACATCCAGTTGATGCGGGGGTCGAAAAAGGTCCGGCCATAGCCAATCGGCAATTGTATCCAGACAGTGCGGTCGGAACCGCCCGCTTCGACCACAAGCACGCGCGCTTTGCCATCCGCGGACAGCCGGTCAGCCAGCACGCAACCGGC
>CAJAHV010000258.1 GCA_903939555.1 uncultured Alphaproteobacteria bacterium
ATCTATCCCAAGCCAACGATCAAGGCTGCAGCCGAACTCGGCTTTGCCGCGATCTACGTACGCCCCGAAAATGGCGGCATCGGGCTTGGCCGGCTGGAAGCGGCGCTGATCATCGAGGCCATGGCCTATGGCTGCCCGTCGACGAGCGCCTTCATCTCCATCCACAACATGGCGGCGTGGATGATCGATGCTTATGGCGACGCGCCGGTACAGCAGAAATATCTGCCCGGGCTGGTCAGCATGGATCTGATCGCCAGTTATTGCCTTACCGAACCCGGCGCCGGTTCGGACGCCGCCAGCCTGAAGACCCGCGCCGTTCGGGATGGCGACCATTATGTCGTTTCCGGCTCCAAGGCATTCATTTCGGGCGGCGGTGTCAACGACATCTACGTCACCATGGTGCGCACCGGCGAAGATGGCCCCAAGGGCATCTCCTGCCTCGTCATCGAAAAGGACATGCCCGGCGTGTCGTTCGGCGCGCCGGAACGCAAATTGGGCTGGCATTCGCAACCGACCGCGCAGGTCAATTTCGATGCGGTGCGCGTGCCGGTGGCAAACCGTGTCGGGGCGGAAGGGCAAGGTTTCAGCATCGCCATGGCCGGGCTCGATGGCGGCCGGCTCAACATCGGTGCGTGCAGTCTTGGCGGGGCGCAGCGCGCGCTTGACGAAGCCATCACCTATACCCGCCAGCGCACGCAATTCGGCAAGGCCATCGCCGATTTCCAGGCGACCCAGTTCACGCTGGCCGACATGGACACCGAATTGTCGGCGGCGCGCGCGCTGCTGTATCAGGCCGCCGCCAAGGTGACCGCCGGCACCCCCGACAAGACGCGCTTTGCCGCCATGGCGAAGCGTCTGGCGACCGATACCGGCATGACGGTGGTCGACCGCGCCCTGCAGCTTCACGGCGGCTATGGCTATCTGATGGATTTCCCGATCGAACGGATCTTCCGGGATTTGCGCGTCCACCAGATCCTGGAGGGCACCAACCAGATCATGCGGGTGATCACGGCGCGCGAACTGCTGCGCGGCACCAACTGAGCCACCGGCTCATGCACGGAGTGGGTGGTGCCGGATGAGGGGATTGAACCCCCGACCTTCGGTTTACAAAACCGCTGCTCTACCGCTGAGCTAATCCGGCGCTGCGCTTCGGCTACAGGCAAGCCGGCGTTATTTCAACACCCCAGCGCGCATTTCGGCTCGGTATCCCACCAGACGATGCGCGCCACCATGTCGCCGGCGTCGCGGCGCGGGTCGGTGGCGATGGTGTTGATGCGGCCGCTTTCGGCGGCGGTGACGGTCTCGGTAATGCGGCCGAAGCTGTCGGCAATCGTGGCGATCGGCTGGCCCTTAACGACATCGCTGCCCAGCGGCGCCAGCAGGGTCATCCAGCCGGCGGTACCGGTGCGCACCGCGACGATGCGGTTGGTGACGAAAGGCGCGGTCGCGGCGACCGTACCGGCTATCATGCCCTTCGCTGTCATCAAATTGATCAGGCCGTCCACCCCGCGTTGCACGCTGTTGGCATCAAAGACTTCGGGCCGGCCGAGCTCGAAGGTGATCGCTGGCACGCCGTCACCAGTCAGTTCATTTTCCAGCGTGCCCTTTTCACCGCCATCCATCTTCACGATGTCGGGGCCGACGAGTTCGGCCATGGCGCGTGTCTCGGCGGTCGAGGCGAAGGCGTACATCACATAGGCGGTGCCGCGCGACTGGGTGTGCAGATCGACCGCCAGATCGGCATTGGGGCGCAAAAGCCCGTCCCACAACCGCTGCGCATGGCGATCAGCTGCGCCGCCGGCCTTGCCCGGCATGACACGGTTGAGGTTGTTGCCATCGGAAAATTCGCGGGTGCTGGCGAGCAGGCCGGGCGTGTTGAGCCCCGGCACCATGACCAGCGTGCCGACCAGCCGGGCCGGATCGATTTGCGCCGCCAGCCGGTGGATGACGGCAATGCCGTTCAATTCATCGCCGTGAATGCCGGCAGTGACCAGCAGGCGCGGGCCGGGCCGGGCGCCCTTCACCACAATCACCGGCACCTGCCAGCCCTGCGCCAGCGCATTGTCCCCGGCCCGGAACCAGAAATGCTGCACCTGCCCTGCGGCCAAGTCGGCGGTATCGAGCCGGTCGATGACCGGCACGCCGGCAAGACTGCCGCTGCGCTCGGTCGCCGCCAGCGCCGGCGCGCAAAGCGCCAGTGGGGCAAGCGCCAGTGGGGCAAGCGTTGGCGCGGCCAGCAGCAACGCTGCGAGCAGCAGCGCCGGCTTCACACCGCCTCCCCCGGCGCGCTCGCCTTGATGACCAGCGCATGCACCCCGCCCGGCGCCATCAGGTCACCCAGCGCCGCATAGACCAGCCGCTGCCGCGCCACCCGCGACTGGCCGGCAAAGGCCGCCGATGTGAGCTTGACGGTGAAATGGCTCTCGCCCGAGCCGTCATGGCCGGCATGGCCGCGATGGCTTTCGCTGTCATCGGTGATCGACAGGGCGGCCGGCGCCAGTGCGGCGCGCAGCCGCGCCTCGATCTTGTCCGCCACCATGCCCATATGTTCCCTTTCGCAAATTGCCTGCCGTCTATAGTCAATCGACCGCCAACGCCAAAACCGCCAGGAACCGTTCGTCATTTCCGCCGAATCACCCGAGACACCGCGACGCCCGCAGCGCCTGCACGGCCGCATCGACCGCCCCGATCCGGCCGGCTGCGACCATCCCGGCTGCCCGCTGCCCGGGGAGTTCCGCGCGCCGCGGTCGAATCGCCTGCCCGGGTCCGAAGGCGGCTGGCAATTCCTGTGCCTTGACCATGTCCGCGCCTTCAACGCCGGCTATAATTTCTTCGATGGCCTGTCCCCCGACGAAATCCGCGAGGCGCAATCGCCGCTCGCCGGCTGGGAACAGGCAACGACACCCAAGGGCCGGCCGGCGTTCAGCTTTGGCGATGCGCATGATCTGTTCACCACCGACAAGCGCCCCGCCGCCCCGCGACGCTGGGCCGCAACCGGCGATGCCGCAGCGCTGTCGGTGCTGGGATTGACCGATGCCGCCACCGCTACCGATGTGCGCCGCGCCTACAAACGCCTCGTCCGCCGCTACCACCCTGACAGCAATGGGGGGGATCGCGGACACGAAGGAAAGTTGCAGGCGGTCGTCAACGCCTATACGCACTTGAAATCTGCTGTTTTCTTTCGAACGGAGACCTGACTGCCGTGGCCACTTACCCCACCGACCTTGCCAACCCCTTGTTAGCCGCGCCCAAGGTGCCCGACACCACTGTCGATGCCCGGGCGGTATTCGGCGTCGATGTCGACATGCAAGTTCCGGCTTTTTCGGACAGCGATGAACGAGTTCCCGATATCGATCCGAGCTATGTCTTCGATCCGGACACCACGCTGGCGATTCTCGCTGGCTTCACCCACAACCGCCGCGTTCTGGTGCAGGGCTATCACGGCACGGGAAAATCCACGCATATCGAGCAGATCGCCGCCCGCCTCAACTGGCCATGCGTGCGCATCAACCTCGACAGCCACATCAGCCGCATCGATCTGATCGGCAAGGACGCCATCGTGCTGCGCGACGGCCAGCAGGTAACCGAATTCCGCGAAGGCCTGCTGCCCTGGGCGCTGCAGACCCCGACCGCGCTGGTTTTCGACGAATATGACGCCGGCCGCCCCGATGTGATGTTCGTCATCCAGCGCGTGCTTGAAGTGGAAGGCAAGCTGACCCTGCTCGACCAGAACCGCGTCATCCGGCCGAACCCGTGGTTCCGGCTGTTCGCCACCGCCAACACCGTCGGGCTTGGCGATACCACCGGCCTGTACCATGGCACCCAGCAGATCAACCAGGGCCAGATGGACCGCTGGAACATCGTCACGTCGCTGAATTACCTGCCGCACCACACCGAAACCGCCATCGTCGTCGCCAAGGTCGCCGAGTTTGATACCGAGGCCGGGCGCAAACAGGTGGCGAACATGGTCCGCGTGGCCGACATGACCCGCGCCGGCTTCATCGGCGGTGACATCAGCACGGTGATGAGCCCGCGCACCGTCATCACCTGGGCGCAGAATGCGACGATCTTCGGCAACATCGGCTTTGCCTTCCGCCTCAGCTTCCTCAACAAGTGCGACGAGGCCGAACGCGGTATCGTGGCGGAATATTACCAGCGGGCGTTCGGGGAGGAATTGCCGGAAAGCGTTGCGGTGAAGGCACGGCGGTAACGGCGCGCCGATGCCGTCGCAACCTGCGATCCCGAGTTTGCAAGCTTGGGCCGCAAGATTATCTGGTAGTTTATGACCGCTCCTGAAAACCCCGTCGAAGATTTTCGTCAGGCTGTCGCAGCCGCCTTGCGGGCGCTGGGCCATGCGCCCGATGTCGAACTCGCCTTCACCGCCGACAAGCCGTCGTGCTTCGGGGATCAGGCGCGGGTGCCGCAGCCGGGGCGGGCGTTGCCGGCCGAACAGGTCGCCGAAGTGCGCGGCTGGGCCGATAGTTTCGCGCTCCGCAAGCGCCACCATGATCCGGCGCTGCATGGTGTCGACCAACCCGAGGCCGGGCTGGCGCGCGACATCTGGAATGCCGCCGAACAGGCGCGTTTCGAAGCGCTGGGTGCGGCCGAAATGGCCGGCGTGGCGCAAAATCTCGACCGGATGACCGAAATGCGGGTCCGCGCCGATCCGATCGTGCGCGCCCGCAGCGCCGATGAAGTGCCGATGGCGACCGCAGTCGGCCTGCTTGTCCGCGAGCGGCTGACCGGCCAGCCGGCGCCCAAGGCCGCCGAAACCGCGCTCGATCTGGTGCGCGAGGATATCGAGGCGCGCGCCGGTGGCCATCTCGATGAACTGGTCGCCAGCCAGGACGACCAGGCGGCATTTGCCCGGGTCATACGCCATGTGCTGTCCGATCTCGGGCTGGGCAGCGACGCCGAGGCCGACCCCGGCGAAGCAAGCGATGCCGAGGACGAGCAGGAACAGGACAGCGCCGGCGAAGAAGGCGATGACGCGGACCAGGACGCCGGCGGCGACGAACAATCGACCGAAAGCCGTGTCGAGCAAGCGCAGGACGACGCCGACGCTGCCGAAGCGCGCGAAGCCGAGATGGAAAGCGACATGGTCTCCGACGCCAGCATGGGCGAGGATGGCCAGGAAGGCATGATGCCGTGGCGGCCCAATCTGCCGATGTCGGACCTGCCGCCCGATTTCGACTACAAGGCCTATTCGCGGGAAAATGACGAAATCATTGCCGCTGATGAACTGTGCGATGCCGAGGAGCTGACCCGGCTGCGGGCCTATCTCGACCAGCAACTGGTGCCGCTGCAATCGGCGGTGACCAAGCTGGCCAACCGGCTCCAGCGCAAATTGATGGCGCAGCAGAACCGCAGCTGGGATTTCGATCAGGAAGAAGGTTTGCTCGATGCGGCGCGGTTGGTACGCATCGTCACCAACCCGTCGCAGGCGATGAGCTTCAAGGTCGAGCGCGATATCGAATTCCGCGATACGGTGGTGACCCTGTTGATCGACAATTCGGGCTCGATGCGCGGCCGGCCGATCAGCATCGCGGCGATCTGCGCCGACATTCTGGCCCGTACCCTCGAACGCTGCGGGGTCAAGACCGAAATCCTGGGCTTCACCACCCGGGCCTGGAAGGGCGGGATGACCCGCGAGGAGTGGCTGGCCGCTGGTCGCCCGGCAAAGCCCGGTCGCTTGAACGACCTGCGCCATATCATCTACAAACAAGCCGATGCGCCGTGGCGCCGGGCGCGCAAGAACCTTGGCCTGATGATGCGCGAAGGCCTGCTCAAGGAAAACATCGATGGCGAAGCGCTGGTCTGGGCGCATGACCGGCTGATGTCGCGGCGCGAGGAACGCCGTATCCTGATGGTGATTTCGGATGGCGCGCCGGTGGATGATTCGACGCTGTCGGTGAACACCGGCAACTATCTCGAACGCCATCTTCGCCAGGTCATCAAGCAGATCGAGACGCGGTCGCCGGTCGAATTGATCGCAGTCGGCATCGGTCATGACGTGACCCGCTATTATGCCAAGGCGGTGACGATCATGGACGCCGAGCAACTGGGCGGCACGCTGATCGAACAGCTCGCCGGCCTGTTCGATCCCAATACCAACAAGGCGCGGCGCCGCAAATGACCGGGCTGGCGCATGCGGGCACCTATGTCCGCGATGTTGCCGCCAGCCGCGCCCGGATTCGCGAAAATGTGCTGGATTGGGAACATCTGCCCGCCCTGCACGCCAGCAGCTTTGCCGCCTGCGAACTGGTCGACAGCGATGCCGATGGCTGGCGGGTCAGGCTGACCGCAGCGGGCGGCGGCGATGCGCAGACCCTCAAGCTGTTCATCGCCCCCGATACCAGCCACTACCGCGTCGTCACCGAAGCCGGCCCCGGTGCGACCAGCGAAATCCGCGTTGCCGTCACCGAAACCGCGCCGCATGCCTGCCATGTCCGCGTCGAATATCATGTGCCGGTCAACGACCCGGAGGTTCTGGCGATGATCGGCAAGGGCTTTGTCGCCATTTACGAACGGCTGTGGGACGAAGACGAGGCGATGATGCAGGCGCGCGAAGCAGCGCTCGCGCCTCGCCCGCGCGCGCCCGACCGGGTCGATCTCGGCCCCGAAGCGGCGCTGGCCCTGCCGCTCGATTTCGATCTCGGCAGCGGCCGCTTCCGCCTCATCCGCCACCAAACCACGCTGCTGGCGCACAGCCGCATCTGCCCGCACTGGCTCGGGCCGCTCGATGCGCCGCCAGATGGCGATGGCTGCCTGACCTGCCCGTGGCACGGCTACCGCTTTGATGCCGCAACCGGGCGCAGCGCCGATGGCCGCGCGCTGCGACTCGCTCCGGCACCGGCAATCAGCATCGAAAACGGCCATATCATCGCGTGCGGGTAGCGCTGTTCACCCGCTGGCCCGAAGCCGGCAAGGCCAAGACCCGCCTCATCCCGGCACTGGGGCCGAAAGGCGCCGCCGATCTGCACAAGCGGTTGACCGAGCGCAGCGTGGCAACCGTACGCGCCGCCGGGCTGGCGCTGGAGATTCGCAGCACGGGCGCTGACCCGGCGCAGTTCCGCGACTGGCTGGGAGTCGCAAGCGTCGTCGATCAGGGCGAAGGTGATCTCGGCGAGCGTCTCGCCCGCACCGCCGAGTCGCTGCCGGTGCTGCTGCTCGGTGCCGATATTCCCGGGCTGCTGCCGCATCACCTCACCGCCGCCGCCGCCGCGCTCGCCAGCGCGCCCGCCGTCATCGGCCCGGCGGCGGACGGCGGCTATTGGCTGCTCGGCCTCGCCGCGCCGATGCCGCAGGCGTTCACCGGCATCGCCTGGGGAACAGACACCGTGCTGACGGCAACGCTCGCCCGCCTGCCGGCCGCAACGCCGCGCCTCGAAACCCTGTCCGATCTCGATACCCCCGCAGACCTCGCGCACTGGCCCGGCCTGTGAGCGTCGCGATTGTCATCCCCATGCTCAACGAGGCCGCCGCGCTGCCGCGCCTCGCCCGCTG
>CAJAHV010000259.1 GCA_903939555.1 uncultured Alphaproteobacteria bacterium
CTGGCCGAGCGCGTGAGGGTGTTTTTTCGGGGGTGGTATTGGGGTTGGTAGCTTGGTTGGCACCTTCGTTGGTACTGGGGTTGGGGCGGGCGGGTACACCCTCACCCGGGCCGCTGGCGCGGCTCTCGCCTCTCCCGCAGGCGGGAGAGGTTAGGGTCGGGGTCAGGGTCGGGGCCAGGGCCAGAGTCGGGGTCGGGGTGAGGGCCAGAGTCGGGGTCGGGGTCGGGGTGAGGGCCAGTGCTGCCGCCAGCAGCGCCAGCGCCCTGCCCTTCATATCGTGGCGAAACGCGCCCGGTCGGCATCGCTGAGGCGGACTTGCAGCGCGACGCCGGCTTCATCGTCATTGCGGCCGATGACTTCGCCATGTTCGTGGAGCCAGGCGAGGCGGCGGCCATCGCTGGAGGCGAGCCGGATATCATGGACATGGGTGCCGGCGCGCAGCAGGATCGCCATCTGTTCGCGCAACGCATCAAGGCCTTCGCCGGTGAGCGCCGAGACGAGCACGGCATCTTCTCCGGCGCGGCCGGCCAGCGCTTCGCGTTCCTCGGGGCCGAGCGCATCGATCTTGTTGTAGACGGTGAGCAAGGGCACGCGCTTGACTTCGTCGGACAGGCCGAGCCCGGCGAGGACATCGGCGACATCGCGCGCCTGGGCATCGCTGTCGGGGTGCGAGATATCGCGGACATGGACGATGAGATCGGCCTCGATGACCTCCTCCAGCGTGGCGCGGAAGGCGGCGACAAGCTGGGTCGGCAGATCGGAGACAAAGCCAACGGTGTCTGACACGACAACCTTGTCATGGCCGGGCAGCCGGATGGCGCGCATCGTCGGATCGAGCGTGGCGAACAACAGGTCTTCGGCGCGGACTTCGGCGCCCGTCAGCCGGTTGAACAGCGTCGATTTGCCGGCATTGGTGTAGCCGACCAGCGCGACAACCGGCCAAGGCGCCTTTTGGCGCTGGCGGCGGTGCAGGCCGCGGGTGCGGCGCACGTCTTCAAGCTCGTCCTTGAGGCGGACGATACGATCACGGATCAACCGCCTGTCGGTTTCGATCTGGCTTTCGCCCGGGCCGCCCATGAAGCCGAAGCCGCCGCGCTGGCGTTCGAGGTGGGTCCAGGAGCGCACGAGGCGGCTCGCCTGATATTGCAGATGGGCGAGTTCGACCTGCAGCGTGCCTTCGCGGGTGGAGGCGCGTTCACCGAAGATTTCGAGGATGAGGCCGGTGCGGTCGATGACCTTGGCCTTCAATTCCTTTTCGAGATTGCGCTGCTGGATCGGCGACACCGGGCCATCGATGACAACAAGCTCGGCATCATGGGCAGCGACGGCGGCGGCGAGGCGCTCGATCTGACCCTTGCCGAACAGCGTGGAGGCGCTGGCCTTGCGCAGCTTGACGACTTCACCATGGACGACGTGCAGCGCAATGGCCCGCGCCAGCCCTTCGGCCTCGGCAAGCCGGGCTTCGGGCGAACGGATAGCGGGCTTGCCACCCTTGGTTTCCTGCAGGGGCAACACGACGACAGCCGGCGCACCGAACCGCACGCCGCGACCATCATCCCATCCCATCCCGACGCTGGCGGCGGGCGGCGGTGCTTGATCGATCAATCAGAATCGCTTTCATCGATACGCTCGGCATCGAACAACTGGATGGCACCGGCGGGCATGACCGTCGAAATGGCGTGCTTGTAGACGAGCTGCGATTGGCCGTCGCGCCGCAGCAGCACCGAAAAATTGTCGAACCAGGTGATGATGCCCTGCAGCTTGACACCATTGACGAGGAACATGGTCACCGGGGTCTTGGTCTTGCGGACTGTGTTGAGGAACATTTCCTGAAGATTGCTCGGTTTTTCAGCCATGGCTGCATGCTTTCCTGTTCTTGGCGGGCTGCTGGCGGCCCGCGACCGCCCCGTTGCCCGGGGTCAGCGCCCCGGTTGCTAACCGGGACTCTACAGATAGTGCGGTGCAGCACGCATCTCAATGGGGGAAACGGCTTAGGCTTGGGCTTCGGTCGGGACCTCGTCATCGCCGCCGGGTTCATCGGCCAGCCCGAGCGCCTTGAGCTTGCGGTGCAGCGCCGATCGTTCCATGCCGATGAACACCGCCGTCTTGGAGATGTTGCCCGAAAAACGCCGGATTTGGGCGCGCAGATATTCGCGCTCAAAGGCTTCGCGGGCCTCGCGCAGCGGCGTGCCCATGATCGAGCGCACCGCCTGGCTGGGGACGAGCCGCGCCGGTTCCGCGGTGACTTCGGGGGGCAGCATGTCGATATCGATTTTGTCGACACGTTCGACAGGCGCGAGGATGAGGGTGCGCTCGACAACATTGCGCAACTGGCGGACATTGCCCGGCCAGTCGTAGGTCTGCAGCGCCGCCATGGCATCGTCGCTGATCACCGGCGTGGTGACACGGCGCTCGGCAGCATAGCGGGTGAGGAAATACTGGACGAGTTCCCCGACATCCTCGCGGCGTTCGGACAGCGAGGGCAAGCGGACGGGAACGACGTTGAGACGATAATAAAGGTCCTCGCGGAACCGCCGCGCGGCGATTTCGGCGACAAGATCACGCGATGTCGCGCTGATCACCCGCACATCGACGCGTACCCAGCGGCTGCCACCGACCCGCTGGAAAATCTGTTCGGTGAGGACGCGCAGGATCTTGGCCTGGGTCGGCAGTGGCATGTCGGCAACATCATCGAGAAACAGCGTGCCGCCATGCGCCTGTTCGAACAGGCCCGAATTGACGAGATGGCCGCCCTCTTCCTTGCCGAACAGCGCTTCTTCGACCCGGTCGGGGGTCATGCGGGCGGCGCTGACGACGACAAAGGGCGAGGCTTCACGCGGGCTCCACTGGTGCAGCAGGCGGGCGGCGACTTCCTTGCCCGACCCGGCGGCGCCGGTGATGAGGACGCGGCTGCCGGTGGCGGCAACCCGCTTCAGCGTCGCGCGCACGCCGTTGATCAGCGCCGACGACCCGGTCAATTCGGTATCGAAGCCCACGCGCTCCTTCAGCGCTTCATATTCGCGTTTCAAGCGTTCGGTTTCGGTGGCGCGGCGCACGACGAGCAGTAATTGTTCGGCCTGAAAGGGTTTTTCGATAAAATCATAGGCGCCGCGCTTGATGGCGGCGACGGCGGTTTCGATATTGCCATGACCCGAGATCACCACCACCGGCAGCGTCGGCTCGCGGCGCTTGATCTCGTCGAGCAGTTCAATGCCATCGAGCCGCGAGCCCTGCAGCCAGACATCGAGGACGATAAGCGAGGGCCGGCGCTCCGCCAGCGCTGCCAACGCGCCATCGCTGTCGCCGGCGGTACGGGTATCATAGCCTTCGTCGCCCAATACGCCGGCGATCAGGTCGCGGATATCGGCTTCATCGTCGACGATCAGAATGTCGAGTGCCATCTTGGTGGGTTGTCCTAGGCTGACAGCTTGAAGGGAAGCGCGGTTTCGGTCGGCATGCTGTCGGTGGCCATCGCCCGACTGAGCCGTACCCGGGCAAAGGCGCCTGTTGCGCCCGGCGCATCGCCAAGCTCGAGGCTGCCGCCATGATCCTCGATGATCTTCTTGACGATGGCGAGGCCGAGCCCGGTGCCGCGCGCCCGGGTGGTGACATAGGGTTCGGTCAGCCGCGTCCGGCTTTCCAGCGGCAGCCCGATGCCATTGTCGGTGATCGTTACCGTGACGGCCTGATCATCGTCGGCGATGGCGATGGTGATCTCCCCGGCGGCAGGTGACGCGCCGCCGGCATCGCGTTCGATGCGCGCCATCACCGCCTCGGCGGCATTTTTGAGCAGGTTGGTCAGCGCGCGCGCCAGTTGCTGGCGGTCGCAGACCAGTGGTTCGGTGGCACCGCCTTCGACGCGATAGACAATGCCGGGATTGGCAACTTCCTGCAGCACCAGCGCCTGGCGTAGCACGGCATCGATGGCCTCAGGTGCAAACACCGGCTTGGGGAGCCGTGCGAAATCGGAAAATTCATCGACCATGCGGCGCAGATCGCCGACCTGGCGCACGATCGTGGCGGTCAGCACGCCAAAGGTTTCCGGGTCTTCGGCGATCTGCCGACCATATTTGCGTTGCAGGCGTTCGGCAGCGAGCTGGATCGGTGTCAGCGGGTTCTTGATCTCGTGGGCGATGCGCCGCGCCACATCGGCCCAGGCGGCGCGGCGCTGGTCAGCGAGTTGCGCCGAAATATCGTCAAAGGTCAGCACGAAGCCGTTTTCCGAACCGACTTCCCCGGCCACGCGCACCGATAACGTCTGGATTTCCGTGCCGCGTGTGATGCGCACCTGACGGGCCGTGGCACCACCATGCTGGGCTTCGTCGAGCATGGCAGCGAGTTCGGGCACGGCGAGATGCAATGATTGGCCGGCAAGATCGCTTTCGCCAATCTCGAGCAACGCCGCGGCCGAACGATTGACCACCCGGATGACGCCGTCGGCTGAAATCGACAGCACCCCGGCCGATACGCCCGACAGCACGGCCTCGGTGAACTCGCGCCGCCGGTCGAGCTGGCGATTGGCGCCGATGAGGGCGTTCTGCTGGGTCTTCAACTGGCTGGTCATGCGGTTGAAGGCGCGCGCCAGCGTACCGATTTCATCGGGCGAGCCGCGCACCGGCACCCGGGCATCGAGATCCCCTGCCCCTACCCGCTCGGCCGCCAGCGCCAACCGCGCGATCGGCGCGACGAGGCGGTTCGCCAGCCAGAGCGCGAACCAGACCGCAACCGCCAGCGTCAACAGCGATACGCCCATCAGCACGAGGTTGAAGCGCAGTTGCATGGTGCGCGAGCGTTCGATCAGCGAGCGATATTCACCCAGCGCTCCCGCCGCCTTGTCGGCGCGCGCCAGCACGGCGGGATCTGCCTTGCGGCTGACATATAAATAGCGGCCGGTCGTGTTGAGCGCGACAATGGCCTCAATCCGGTCGCTGCCCTTGGCGACCAGCGTCGCGCCGCCGCCACGGGCGCTGCGCACATCGACCGCATTCAGCCGCCGTGAAATGTCGGCCGCGCTGGCACCGCCGGTCGCCAACGGTGCCAGACGGCCATCGCCATCGACCGTAAACACCGCCCCGTCGGACAGGTTGCGCCGCAGCAACTGGATTTCGAGACCGTCGCGAAACGAAGCGCTGCCGAGCCCGAATTCACTGGCATAGCCTTCGATATCGATGCCCATCGCGACGATATCATCTGCGACGCGCTGGCGGTTTTCTTCGACATAGGCCTGAGCAATCTGGTTCGAGCCGTCGAGGACGGTCTTCACCCGGTCGGAAAACCAGAATTGCACCCCGAACTGGAACAGCAGCGAGGCAAAGATCACCACCAGCACTGTCGGCACCGCAGCGATGCCGGCGAACAGCGCCACCAGCCGCACGTGCAACTGCGCCCCCGCCAGCCCGCGTCGCCGGTTGGCCAGCAGGATTGCCACGCGCCGGGCGATCAATACGACCAGTGTCATCACCGGCAGCAGATTGGCAACGAGCAACAGGGTGACCATCGGCGGCGACACGCCATTGGCCGGCGCGGCCCGGCCGGTCAGCAGGGCATAGCTCGTCCAGCCCAGCAAAATGGTAAGCCCAGCGGCGGCAACTTCGAGCCGGGGATAAAAGTCCACCCGCCGTGCCCAGCGATTGAATCGGCGGCGCAGCGACCGCAAACGCGTCGCCATCCGTGTCGCCGAAGCGCCGGGCTGTGGTGCCGGGGATGCAAGTGCGCCGTTCATGCAACACCGGCATACGCCAGAAGCGTGGCCAAAGAAACACACTACGTTGCGATGATGCGACATAAGGTGCCGTTGTGACGGTGGCCGGCCCGGATGTCCGCCGCGACCGGAGGCGGCAGGCGCTAAGGCCGCCGTGCCGCCACCGGGTCC
>CAJAHV010000260.1 GCA_903939555.1 uncultured Alphaproteobacteria bacterium
ACGACCGGATAGCCGAGCAAGGTCGCCGGCTGGTCCGCCGTCAGCGCCGGCTGCCACAGAAAGGCACCGGTGGTATCCTTGAACTTGCGGACCCGGGCGAGCGTTGCCGAATTCATCACGAACACCGCGCCCTGGCGATAGGGGGTCGCCAGCGCATGGACGAGATCGATGAGCCGGTCCTGCGGGTTGGTCGCGGCAAAGCCGCCGGCCGCACCGGCGGCAATGGTCTGCACCGTGCCGAAAGCGCGCGTCGCATCATCGGCGGTGCTGGTCGGTGCCGACAGGAAACCGCGCGGCTTGTTGACGCCGTCGCCGGACACAAAGGCCACCCCTTCGGCGCGGGCGAATTCACGGCCGATCTCGCCGCCCAGCCAGGCTTCGACATCGAAAAAGGCATCATCGAGCATGGCCTGGCTCGCCGCCGGATTGGCATAGAGTTCGCCCATCGGCGGCGCGATCTCGGCAAAATCGGGGGTATCGGTTTCAACCCGCGCCCCGGTTTCGCTGACCCAGCCCGACACGACGCCGCTGGTGGTGATCAGCTTGCGATAGTTCGCCGAGCCGACATCGACGACCTGGGCAATGCTGCGGATTGGCGAGGCGCTGCGCAGTACCCGGTCGATCACCGTGTCGATCTCGACCGGCACCGCCACCCCACCCTTGGGGCCGACGCCAATGCTCGCCGCCTTGATGCCGGCGCCCGGCAAAGTGCCGTGGCGCAGCCAGGTTTCGGCATGTGCCGGGCCTGCAGCGTGAACCGGGCCTGCGGCGTCCGCCTTGGTGCCGGCCAGCGCCGGGCGCGCCACGGCGCGTGCTGTTACCAGCGACGACAGCCGCGCCATTTCGGCACGCAGCGCCGTGATTTCGGCGCCATTGTCGCTTGCTGCTGCGGTGTCGAACACGGTTTCAATCGCGTCCGCTTTGGTTTCATAGGTCATGCAACGTCTCCTTCTGGCAAAGTCGAAAAACCGAGCACCCGTGCCAGCGGCTGCATCGGGAAGGTCACCAGCGACACTTCAAGCAGGTCAAGCCGGGCGAGCTGGCGCAGCCCACGCGCCCGGTCGGGCCGTGATTCCTTGACGCGATAGCCAAAGGACAGCCCGTCGATGGCGCCGGCAGCGACCAGCCGGGCCGCCTGTTCACCGCGCCCGGCTGCCACGATGCGCGCGACGACACGCAGGCCGCGGCCATCTTCTCGCAACGATTCAACGAACCCCACGGGTTCCTTGCTGTCATGCTGCCACAACAGCGGCACGCCGGCGCCGGCATCGGCAAAGGCGCCCGGCAACACAATGTCGCCACCGCTGTCGGGCACGCCGAAAACACTGGCATAGCCAGCGATACGCAGATCGGTCATGCTGGCATTCCTACTGTTTGAGGCGGGTGATCAGGTCGAGCCGATAGGCCAGCCCGATGAGCAGCAGCGCCACCGCGCTGCGCACGCTCCAGGCGATCATCGCCATAAGCGCGGATTTCTTGGCGTCGCGCCAGCCCTGGATCAGCTGGCGCAACTCGATGATATCCGGCCCTGCCTTGTCATCCATCAGGCCCAGCGTGCGCAGCGCGCGCGCCGCGCCGATCTCGCAGGCTTCCTCGACCAGCGCGCGCAGCGTCACCCGCGTCGCGCCTTCGGCTTCGGCTTGGGCGACCAACCGTTCCAGCATCGTCGTCATGGCCGAGCCTCCAGCCCGAGCAAGGCGCGTTTTTCCATATCGGTGAGAAAATCGGCTGCCGACACTTGCGACCACAGCCGCTCTCGGTCTTCCGACAGCGCCGGCACCGCATCGCGATCGACACTGAGCACCAGCCCCGGCCACCAGTCCTGCAGATGCGCCGACAGCGCCCCCAGGATCCGCGCCGTCAGCGGCAGCAGCGTCAGCCGCCACAGCGCGATATTGGCTTCCTTGTAATTGGCATAGGTCGCATCGCCGGGCAGGCCGAGCAGCAGCGGCGGCACGCCGAAAGCCAGTGCAATCTCGCGCGCCGCGGTATCGCGCGCCCGGGCAAAATCCATTTCCGCCGGGGTCAGACTGAGCGGTTGCCAGCTCAACCCGCCATCGAGCAGCATCGGCCGCCCGGCATTGGCGGCGCCGCTGAACGCCGCTTCCATTTCGGCTTTCAACCGGTCGAACTGGTCACCGCTCAACGCCGAGCCGTCGCCGGGCTGATAGACCAGCGCGCCAGACGGCCGCGCCGCATTATCAAGCAGCGAGCGGTTCCAGTTAGCCGCCGCATTATGGACAGCAACCGCCCCCGACGCGGCATTCAGGCAGCCGGCGCCATAATGATCGTCGAGCGGATGAAAGCTGCGGATATGGAGCAGCCCAGCCCGATCCCCCTGTGTTTCGGCCGGGTGGCGGGTGAGCATGTCCCCGGCGCGATAAAGATAGCCCGTCGGCCAGCCACGCCTGTCGGATTCCACCGTCACCCGTTCCGGGCGCAGCGCGAACAGCGCGGCGGGCAGGCCATCGGGGCCGACCGCCACCTCGACATAGGCATTGCCATGCAGCAGCAATTGCGCCGCCAGCGTTTCGAGGAGCCCCGGCCCCGACGCGCCGAAGCCGGCACTTGCCAGCATCGCCAGCGCCGGGTGGCCGGGCGGGTTCGATACCAATGGCGCGCCGCCCGCCCCCTCGGCGACAAGCCGGATTGCCCGCGATGCCACCGGGTTGGACAAAAAGCTTTCGCGCACCTGCGCCTCGTAAGTGCGCGGCGCCTCGCCCCCTTGCCAGGGCGTCGCCCAGCTCGGGATGCGCGGGCTCGGCGCTGCGGACTTGGTCCGCGAGATCGAGGCTGCGGACTTGGTCCGCCAAAAAGGCGCTGCGGACTTGGTCCGCCAAAAAGGCAGTTTCATCGGCTTCTCCTGCAAATCATGATTTTCGGGCCGCATCTTGCCGCGCCGTTCCTCTGACCCGACGGGGCCAAAGCCCGGCTACAACGCGCGCACCCCCGGCGCCGCCGGCCGGTCGCCGAGCATCAGCGCGGTCAGCGCCCAGACCAGCGCATCGGCGCGGTCGGGCGACGCCCCCGGCCCGGCATAAATGCCGCTGCACAGGAAACCGCAAAGCTGATCTTCAAGCTCAGGAAATGCACCGATATGGCACACCCGTCCTTCGCCATAGAGGCTCGCCACCGGCTCGGCGCGCGCCACCTTGCCGCGCGCGGCGCGGACTTCGGTGACCGGCAACGCCGTGTTGACCGATCTGAGCACCGCCGACACCATGTCACCGCCATTATTGACTTCGGCGATCACGCGGTCGGCGCCCCAATATTCGGCGGTCGCCACCACGGCGCGCGCCCAGACTTCGGGCCGCGCCCGGGCCACGCTGGCATCAGCAAGAACATGGCCGCGACCATCGGCGGTCAAGCCGACAGCAACGATGCCACACACCCCTTGCGCCCCGCCTGCCGGCGGATCGACCCCGATAATGATGCGCACCAGATTGGGCAGTTCGACCCGCCGCTGGCGTTCGAGCAAGCCCCGCGTCCACAGCGCATCGGCAAGATCGTCGATGATCTCGCCGCCCAGTTCCTGGCGTCCGGTGGCGGTGCCGCCAAAGCGCCGCTGCAGATTGGCGATGAAGCCGGGCGCGAGATTGGCGGCATTGTCGTGCATCGCGCCGCGCGTCACCACGACATCGGGTTCGGCGATCAGATCCTTCAACCAGCCGCGCGGCAGCGGTGTCGTCGTCAGCAACAGGCGGGGATGCACCCCGAGCCGCGTTGCCAGCCGCAAATTCATCAGCGTCGCTTCGGCGCGCGGCCAATGCGCGAATTCATCGCCCCAGGCAAAATCGAACTGGCCACCGCGCAACGCATCGGGTTCAGCCCCCGAATACAGCCGCGCCTGCGAACCATTCGCCCAGGTCAGCTGCTTGAGGCTGGGAACGAACGTGACATCGCCGCCGGGCGGCACCCGCGCCAACAGGCCCGATTCACCCTCCACCATCACCGCGCGCACCGTATCGAGGCTGGCGCCGACAAGCGCGAAGCGCCGCCCCGGCTCTGCTGCCAGCGCATGCACCCATTCCGCCCCGGCGCGGGTTTTGCCGAAACCACGCCCGGCCAGAATCGCCCAGATCG
>CAJAHV010000261.1 GCA_903939555.1 uncultured Alphaproteobacteria bacterium
ACACACTGGCCTTGTCGGCGGTGCGCTCGATCTTCATCGCCAACGTCGCATTATACTGGGTCACCGAATAAACTTCGACGCCGCCCCAGCCGCCACCCCAGCCGCCAAAACCACCACCAAAACCGCCACCCCAATAGGGATCCCAGCCCCAGCGCCCCCAGCCGCCAGTCCATCCACCATTCCAGCCACCGGGACCACCGCCCCAGCCGCCCCAACCACCCATGCCGGGCCGAGACTGCAATTTTTCGCGTGGCGGACCGATGTTGTAATCAAGCAATACGGTCAGGCTGGCCGCAGCAGGCGTTGGCGCTTCGGTCATCCCGGTGGCAAGCAGCCGCTGCCGCACAAGATTGGCATAGGTAGCGAATTCCAGCCCGCCCGCATTGGCGGCATCGCGCGGCTGGATGGTAAAGCTTTGTCCGGCTGGTGCCGGCAGGACTGAAAAGCGCGCCACCCTGGCCTCGAATGTCGGGGCGCAACCAGCCAGCAATGCCAATGTGGCGACCGGCAGCAGCAATTTTCGGGCAACAGACAGAGCGGTAAAAGCCATGGTGGCAACCCTTTGCAATTAACTTCTCTTCAGGTGAGGCCGAGTCTGCGCTTTTTCAACTGAATGGCCACTGAATTCGGCCGCACAGCGACGATTTATCCCGTGAAGCCCACGGCTCGGTGCACATCGGCCAGCACGGGCTCGGCAATCGCACTGGCTCGGGCCGCGCCCTTGGCCAAAATGGCGTCGATGGCAGCACTATCCCGGCGCAGCACGGCAAAGCGAGCGTTGATCGGCGCCAGCGCGGCGACCATCACATCGGCAAGCGCTGGCTTGAACTGGCCAAAGCCCTGGCCGCCATGATCGCGCAACACATCGGCAATGCTGCGATCCGACAACGCCGCCATGATGCCGACCAGATTGGCCGCTTCGGGTCGGCCCGCCAATCCAGCGGGTTCGGATGGCAGTGCATCGGCATCGGTGCGGGCGCGCTTGATCTTCTGCGCGATCGCATCGGCATCGTCGGTCATGTTGATCCGTGCCGCATCGCTGGGATCGGACTTGGACATCTTGGCGCTGCCATCGCGCAGGCTCATCACCCGCGTCGCCGGGCCTTCTATGACTGGTTCGGGCAACGGAAAGACATCGATCCCCATGTCGGTATTGAACTTGGCGGCAATGTCGCGCGCCAGTTCGAGATGCTGTTTCTGATCATCGCCGACCGGCACATGGGTGGCGCGATAGGCCAGAATATCGGCGGCCTGCAGCACCGGATAGGTATAAAGCCCGACACTGGCGCCTTCGCGGTCCTTGCCCGATTTTTCCTTGAACTGGGTCATGCGATTGAGCCAGCCAACACGTGCCGTGCACATCAGCACCCAGGCGATTTCGGCATGGGCGCGCACCTGACTCTGCTGGAACAAGATGGCACGATCGGGATCGATCCCGCTGGCGATCAATGCCGCCGCCATTTCGCGAATGCCATTGCGCAGCGTCGCCGGGTCTTGTGCGACCGTGATCGCATGCAGGTCGACGACGCAATAGATGCACTCATGTGCATCCTGCATCGTCACCCATTTGCGGATGGCGCCGAGATAATTGCCCAGGTGCAGATTGCCGGTGGGCTGGATGCCGGAAAAAACGCGGCTCATGCAGACGTGCCTTTGCGGGTAAATTGCGCCTTGAGTTCAGCAAGGGTGAATAGGCCAAGAAGCCGGGCCGCGCCAAGATAGGCGATGCCTCCGGTGGTAAGCAGCAGCACAAGCGCGCCGGCGCGTGCCACCAGCGCCCCGCCGAGCCATGGCGCCAGCAGCAGACCAAACCCGACCAATACCGGCAGCATCACCAGCGTGGCAACGACCAGACGCGGCAACCGCTGCGCCAGCCGCGCATCGATGACGAAATGCCCGCGCCGGTGCAGCACCCAATACAGCGCTCCCGCATTGACCCAAGCCGCCACTGCGGTCGACAGCGCAATACCGACATGACCGAGCGGCCAGACCAGCAGCAGATTGCCGACAAGATTGACCAGCATCGAAGCGATCGCAATGCGGACCGGCAACCGGGTATCCTGCCGGGCGTGGAAGCCGGGCGTGAGCACCTTGATCAGCACATAGGCAGGCAACCCAAGTGAAAATGCCGCCAACGCGCGCGCCGTGGGCAGCGTATCTTCGGCGCGGAACGCTCCATATTGCAACAGGCTTCGGATGATCGGCTCGGCCGATACCGTCAGCGCGGCGGCCGCGGGCAAGGTCAGCAGCAGCACAAGTTCGACGGCGCGATTTTGGGTATGGACTGCCGCCGCATCCTGCCCCGCCCCCAATTGCCGCGACAGCGCCGGCAGCATGGCGGTGCCGACGCCGATCCCGATAAGACCGAGCGGCAATTGGTTGAGCCTATCGGCATAATAGAGGTAGGAAACAGCGCCTTCGGGCAGGAATCGCGCCGCCAGCGCCGTCGAAATCAGCAGGTTGAACTGAACCGCGCCGGCGCCAAGCGCCGCTGGCAAAATCAACGTGAGCAGCGTCTTGACCTTGTCTGTCAGTTGCGGCCGACGCAGCTTGAGACGGATATCGGCGCGCCAGCACGCCCACAGCAGCCAACCGAACTGCAGAATCCCGCCCACCGTGACGCACACCGCCTGCACTCGCGCCGTTTCGGCCGGATCCGGGCCATGGAACAACAGCATACCGGCAATCAACGCCAAGTTGAGCAGAATCGGCGCTGCGGCATTGACCCAAAAGCGGCCGATCGAATTGAGCAGCCCGCCGAGCAGCGACACCAGACTGATCAACAGCAGATAGGGGAAGGTCAGGCGGGTAAAATCGACCGTCAGCGCAAACTTGCCCGGTGCCGCGTCGGGAAAGCCGCCTGTCAACGCCCACACAACCGGCGCCGTCGCAATGACCATCACCAGCGTGAACAGCGCCAGGAAAGGCAGCAACACCGACAGCACATCTTCGGCGAAACGCTTGGCGCCGGCAGTATCGCCGCCATCAGCACCGACCTGGCGGTTGAACATCGGCACGAAGGCCGACGCAAAGGCACCTTCGGCAAACAGCGCACGGAACAGATTGGGTAGGCGAAAGGCGATGAGAAAGGCATCAGCCGAGGCACCGGCGCCGACAAAGGCGGCCTGCAACACATCGCGAACAAAGCCGGCAATGCGCGAAATCAACGTCAGGCCACCGATCGTGGCCGTGGCCCTGACGAGGTTCATGACATAATCACCCGCAGTTCATGCCGGCGCGGCGGCATTACCCTCTCCCCGGCGGGGAGAGAGGGGATAGATCACGCGTTGCCGCCCTGGGCACCCTGCTGCGCCATGTAAAGCGAAGCAAAGTCGATCGGATCGAGCATAAGCGGCGGGAAGCCACCATCGCGTACCGAATCGGCGACGATGCGGCGGGCGAACGGGAACAGGATTCGCGGCGCTTCGATAATCAGGAAGGGCTCGAGCGCTTCTTCAGGCACGTTGGTCAGCCCGAACAGTCCCGCGTAAAGCAGATCAATGACAAAGGCGACCGCATCGCCTGCCGTCGCCTTGGCAGTGATCTTCAGTTCGACTTCGAACATCGCATCGCCGGCACGCTTGGCATTGACCGCGACATTGACTTCGATGCGCGGCTGCTCCGTCGTCTGCAGAGATGCCGGCGCATTGGGGTTTTCGAAGGACAGATCCTTCACATATTGCGTCAGGATCGACACCTGCGGCATCGGCTCGTTGCCGTCAAAGCCGTTTTCGGTCGGCATCATATCGATTTCGTCAGCCATGATCTCGTCCTTCGATCAAACCGGGGCAGTGGCGCGCGCAGGCCCTGCCCGCTGCGCGCCGGTTTCGATCACTCGTCGTCGAAGCTCTGCACCGGGCCGGAATCCTGGCCCTTGGCACTGGTATCGCGATCAACCAGTTCGACGATCGCCATCGGCGTCGCATCCGAACGACGAATGCCGGCCTTGACGATGCGGACATAGCCACCCGGGCGATCAGCGTAACGCGCCGCCAGCGTGTCGAACAGCTTGATCAGCTGGTCATCATCCCCGAGCCGGGCATGCGCCAGACGGCGGTTCGACAGACCACCGTGCTTGGCGAGCGTGATCAGCTTTTCCATGTACGGGCGGATTTCGCGCGCCTTGGGAAGCGTCGTCTTGATCTGTTCGTGCTTAATAAGGCTGGCGGCCATGTTGCGGAACATCGCCAGACGATGGCTGGTGGTCCGGCCGAGCTTGCGATGGGCATTACCGTGACGCATGATTAGTCTCCGTTCGATAGGGGGCCGTGTCAGGTACCCCGGATCAGGCTGAAAATGGGGTCAGCCGAAAGCCCCTCTGCTCGCTTTGTGTCGCGGCAATCCGCGACTCGATCAGAATTCCTGCTCGAGCTTCTTGGCCATTTCCTCGATATTTTCCGGCGGCCAACCCGAAATTTCCATGCCGAGACGCAGACCCATATGGCTGAGCACTTCCTTGATTTCGTTCAAGGACTTGCGGCCGAAATTCGGGGTACGCAGCATTTCGCTTTCGGTCTTCTGGACCAGATCACCGATATAAATGATGTTGTCGTTCTTCAGGCAGTTTGCCGAACGCACCGACAGTTCCAGTTCATCGACCTTCTTGAGCAGGAAGCGGTTGATGACCGTGTTGTCATCGACTTCGATCGGGCCACCGGCAGGCGCCGCAACAGGCGCTGCCACGACAACGTCTTCGAAATTGACGAACAGCTGGAGTTGGTCCTGCAGGATCTTGGCGGCATAGGCGAGCGCATCGTCGGGCGTGACGGTGCCATCGGTTTCAACCTGGATGGTCAGCTTGTCGAAATCCAGCTCCTGGCCGACGCGGGTGTTGTCGACCTTGTAGCTGACCTGACGCACCGGCGAATATAGCGCATCAACAGGGATCAGTCCGATCGGCGCATCGGCCGGACGGTTGGCGCTGGCCGGGACATAGCCCTTGCCAGCTTCGACAGTCAGTTCCATGTTGAGTGTCGCGCCATCGTCGAGCGTGCAGATGACGAGGTCCTTGTTCAGGACTTCCATGTCACCCGATACCGCGATCTGGCCGGCGGTGACTTCACCCGGGCCTGTGGCGGCGAGATGCACACGCTTGGGCTGGTCGCCCTGCATGCGAATCGCAACCTGCTTGATGTTGAGCACGATGTCGGTGACATCTTCGCGAACACCTGCAAGCGAAGAGAATTCGTGCAGCACGCCATCGATCTTGATGGCCGTGACAGCCGCTCCCTGCAACGACGACAGCAGCACACGGCGCAGGGCGTTGCCCAGCGTCAGGCCGAAGCCGCGCTCCAGCGGCTCGGCAATGAAGCTGCTCTTGCGGCGACCATCGGCGCTGGGGCGGGTTTCAAGCCGGTTCGGCTTCTTGAGTTCGGTCCAGTTCTTGGCAATGACAGCCACAGGCTCACCTCATCTTTGGAAAGGGGCGGATCGTCACCCGCCCGTTCCGTCATCAAACAGTCGAAAATCCGCGCCCGGGGGCGAGCACGGCCGAAGCGGACAGCGTCAGACGCGACGACGCTTCGGCGGACGCACGCCATTGTGCGGTATCGGCGTCACATCGCGGATGGCGGTGATCTGAAAGCCCACGGCCTGCAGCGCGCGCAGCGCCGATTCGCGACCCGAACCGGGCCCGCGCACTTCGACTTCCAGCGTGCGGACGCCATGTTCGGCAGCCTTCTTGCCGGCATCTTCGGCGGCCATCTGGGCCGCGAACGGTGTCGACTTGCGGCTGCCCTTGAAACCCATGGTCCCCGCCGACGACCAGGCAATCGCATTGCCCTGTGCATCGGTGATGGTGATCATGGTGTTGTTGAAGCTGGCGTTCACATGGGCGACACCAGAGGTAATGTTCTTGCGCTCGCGGCGCTTGATGCGTGCAACTTCGCGTGCCATCGAAAAATCCTAATCCGTTCAATCGATCTGGAGAAAAAAGCGGCGCCTTGCGGCTTACTTCTTCTTGCCGGCGATCGGCTTGGCCTTGCCCTTGCGGGTACGCGCATTGGTGTGGGTGCGCTGACCGCGGACCGGCAGACCCTTGCGATGACGCAGGCCACGATAGCAGGCGAGGTCCATCAAACGCTTGATGTTCATCGCGGTCTGGCGACGCAGATCGCCTTCGACCGTGAGTTCACGATCAATGAGTTCGCGAATTTGCAGAACTTCAGCGTCGGTCAGGTCCTGTACCCGGCGCTCGATGGGAAAACCAAGATCCTTGGTGATCCGCGAGGCAGTGGTACGGCCAATGCCGTGGATGTAGGTCAAGGCGATTTCAACGCGCTTGTTGGTCGGGATATTCACACCCGCAATACGTGCCACAGATTATTTCCTTCCAAGCTCCACAGGATGCGCTGGGCAGGCACCCCATCTCAAAGCAAGAACCGGACAGCCATCATGGCCGCCGGGTCAGTGATCCGGTTTATCGGAACGCGTCGGTTAGCGTCGGTCACGTTATGAGTCAAGCCACATCGACATTACCTGCGGCGGCGCGCCCGGACTCAGGCTTCGGGACAACGCCAGACCCATGCCGCGCCCACCAGCCCAACAAGCGACGGCACGAGCGCGTAGGGCATAGGTGCAAACGCCAGCCCCGCCAGCGCCGAAGCCGCGAAGCCAACCAGTGCCGCCTGCTTGCCACGCCGGCTTATCGCGCCATTGGTCCGCCATCGGATGATATGCGGACCAAAGACCGGATGTTCGATCAACCGCGCTTCAAACCGCGGGCTGCTGCGCGCGAAACAGAATGCCGCCAGAATCATGAACGGCACCGTCGGCAGAAGCGGCAGCAGAATACCGGCAATACCAAGTGCCACAGCGGCAAAGCCGCCAATCAGGTAAAGCGAGCGAATCATGACCAAGCGCTACGCGCGGTCGCTATTGCAAGCAATCGGTCCTGACGTCGCGGCGCGCGTCGGGCTTGCGGCACAGCGACATAATTGCCGGCCGGCGCTCGCCGGTTTCAGGCGCCGATCACCTTGTCGATGCTGGCTGCAACAGCGTCCATGTCTGCCATGCCATCGACGCGCGAGACCAAGCCGAGCGCTTCATAATGCGGCAGGATCGGCGCCGTCTTGGCCCGATACTCGGCCATGCGGGTCCGCACCGTCTCGGCATTGTCGTCGGGCCGGCGCTTGAACTCGGTCGACCCGCAAACGTCGCAGGCGCCAGCCACTCGTGGCTGCTTGTGACGATCATGATAGCCTTCGCCGCATTTGGCGCAGGTGTAGCGCCCGGTGATACGATCGACGAGCGCGTCCTCGTCGACGCCCAGTTCGATGACATGGTCGAGGTGCAGCCCCTTGGCGGCGAGCATCGCATCGAGCGCGAGCGCCTGCACGTTGGTGCGCGGATAACCATCAAGGATGAAACCGCGGCGGGCGTCATCGTGGTCGAGTCGTTCCGACAGAATACCATTGACGATCTCGTCAGACACGAGACCGCCGCTTTCCATCACGGATTTGGCCTGAAGGCCAACGGGCGTTTGCGCGGCAACGGCGGCCCGGAGCATGTCTCCGGTAGAAAACTGGACAAGTCCTCGTTCTTTGACGAGTCGGCTTGCCTGGGTTCCCTTCCCCGCGCCAGGCGGACCCAGCAAGATCAGATTCAACGGCGCGCTCCCCTCAGCTTCGATTTCTTTATGAGACCTTCATATTGATGCGCAAGCAGGTGGCTCTGTATCTGCGACACTGTATCCATCGTCACATTGACGACGATCAGCAGAGACGTTCCGCCCAGAGCCAGCCCGGTGCCGAGTCGCGCGGAAAGAAATTCCGGCAGAAGACAGATAAGGGTGAGGTAGGCGGCGCCGATCACCGTAATACGCGTCAACACGAAATCGAGATATTCCGACGTCCGCACACCCGGGCGGATGCCTGGAATGAAGCCGCCATATTTCTTCAGATTCTCCGCCGTCTCTTCGGGGTTGAATACCACTGCGGTGTAGAAGAAGGAGAAGAAGATGATGCCGAGCGCATACAGCGCCATGTACAGCGGCGCGCCGTGCTGCAGAGCGGTCGTGACGGTCAGCAACCACTCCGGACCACTGCCGCCCTGAGCCGCAAATTGCGCGATGGTCAGCGGCATCAGCAACAACGACGATGCAAAGATCGGCGGAATAACGCCGGCGGTATTGAGCTTCAAGGGCAGATGCGAGCTGTCGCCCTGGAACTGACGCGTACCGGTCTGACGCTTGGGGTACTGGATGAGGATGCGGCGCTGGGCACGTTCCATCAGACAGATGAAGCCAATGGTCAGCAGCGCGACGATCGCTACCATCAGCACGGCCACCGGCGAGAGCGCACCGGTGCGGCCCTGTTCGAACAATTGGCCGATGGCGCCGGGAAGATTGGCGACAATGCCGGCCATGATAATCAACGAAATGCCGTTGCCAATCCCGCGGCTGGTAATCTGTTCACCGAGCCACATCAGGAACATGGTGCCACCGATCAACGTGATGACCGTGGTGACGCGGAAGAACATGCCCGGGTCGATAACAGCGGACACACCCTGACCGGCACCCCAGCTTTCCAAGCCGACGGCAATGCCATAGCCCTGCACTGCCGTCAGGAAAACGGTGCCGTAGCGGGTGTATTGATTGAGCGTCTTGCGGCCCGAATCGCCTTCTTTCTTTAGCGCCATGAAGCTTGGCACCAGCGAGGTCATCAACTGCACCACGATCGAAGCGGTGATGTAGGGCGTGACGCCCAAGGCGATGAGCGACATGCGTTCGAGCGCGCCGCCCGAGAACATGTTGAAAAAATCAAGCACGCCACCCTGGGTGCGATTGAAAAGTACGCCGAGCGCGGTCGGATCGATCCCTGGCAGCGGCACAAACGACACGAGCCGGAAAATTACCAGCGCTCCCAGGGTAAACCAAAGTCGCTTCTTGAGCTCCGTCGCCTTGGAGAAATTGGCGAAGCTGAGGTTCGCGGCCATTTTTTCGGCGGCTGAAGCCATGTTGCTACCCGATCATCAAAACGGCGACACGCCGGGACATACGAACGGCGAAACGCCGCGCAAGGCCATCAGATAGGCAATGCGCGGCGTTTCTACCATGTGTCATTTCCGCAAAACGCGTCGGCGGATTATTTAGCCGCCTTGAGCGCCGCGGCCTTGGCTTCACGCGCCACAGCGCGGGCAACCTTTTGCTCGTCACGGCTGAGCGGCGCCGGCTTGGGCGCCGGCAGCACGACGGTGCCACCAGCAGCTTCGACGGCGGCCTTGGCAGCCGCGCTGGCGCCGGCGACGCTGATTATCACTTTGGCAGTCAGGCTGCCCTTGGCGAGCAGGCGAACGCCATCACGGACATGCGTGAGGACACCGGCATCGACCAGCGCCTGCGCATCAATGAGCGCGGTGGCGTCGAGACGTCCGGCGTCAACCATCGCTTGCAGCGTACCAAGGTTGAGCTCGGAATAATCCTTGCGGAAGATGTTGTTGAAACCGCGCTTCGGCAGCCGCATGTGCAGCGGCATCTGGCCGCCTTCG
>CAJAHV010000262.1 GCA_903939555.1 uncultured Alphaproteobacteria bacterium
CAGCCCGAGCAGCGGTGTGGGCAGGGCGGCAAGGCCGGGTTGCGGTGCGTAAAGCCCCCAGGCGGCGGTGCCGAGCGCAACCTCGATACCCAGCTCGAATGCGGTTTCCAGCGCTGGGCTTGTGGCAAGCAGCGTCTCGATCATGCGGTCGGGCGTTGCAACCGCACCGGTCATCCGCATGCCGTAGAACAATGGCACGTCGGTGCGCATCAGATCGGGCGCAACCGGGTTTTCATCGACCAGCAGCACCGATTTATTGGCGCGTGCCGCCGCTATTGCTGCCGCAATGCCGGCGGGGCCCGCGCCAACGACCACGGTCTGGTAGCGCGTTTCGGGCAGCGGCAGCTTGCCATCCAGCGCAAATGCGTCGCGCACGGTCATACCTTGTCGAGCGCCTGTGCAAGGTCGGCGATCAGATCGGCAGGCGCTTCCAGCCCGACCGAGACGCGCATCGTGCCGGGAAAAATGCCGCCGGCCTCGCGGCGCTCACGCGGGGTCTGGTAATGGGTAGTGGTCGCCGGGTTGCAGATCAGCGTCTCCGAGCCCCCAAGGCTGACCGCCAGCCGCAACAGCTTGAGCGCATCGAGCAGCCGGAAAGCCTCGGCCTCGTCACCGCGCAGGTGGAAGGAAAATGTCGATCCGGTGCCCCGGCATTGTCGGTCGAACACCGTACGGGCGGCACCTTCGATGAAGCCGAGATAGGTCACACCCGCCACCTTGGGGTGGCCACGCAGGAATTCGGCAACCTGTCGCGCGCTCGAACAGGCGCGATCGGTGCGCAACGGCAGCGTTTCGAACGACCGCAGCAACAGCCAGGCGCTGAACGGATCGAGATGGTTGCCCGACAAGGTGCGCAGCGCCTTCAGCCGCGTCACCAGTTCGACCGATCCGCTGACGCCGCCGGCCATCAGGTCGCTGTGGCCGCCGCAATATTTGGTCAGCGAGGTCATGCAGAGGTCGGCGCCTTCGGCGAGCGGCGACTGCAGCAGGGGGCCAAGGAACGTGTTGTCGACGAGGATGATCGGCCGAAACCCTTGCGCGCTCGAAAGCTCGGCGCTGATCCGCGCGACGGCGGCGATATCGACGATGGCGGCGGTGGGGTTGGCCGGCGATTCAAGATGGATCAACCGCAGCGGCCCGGCGGCCATGGCCTCGGCAATGGCGCTGCGGATGCTGGCGTCATCACAACCATCGCCCATGCCGAAGGTCGTGATGCCGAAATCGGGCAATACCGTGGTCAGATAGCCGTCGGTGCCGCCATAGCAGGGCCGGCTGCACACGACGCTGTCACCGGGGCGCAGGAACGCCAGCAGCGTCGTGGTGATGGCGGCCATGCCGCTGCAGAACACCGCCGATGCCGGTGCCCCGTCAAGCGCTGCCAGCCGGGTTTCCACCATCGTCAGGTTGGGATGGCCCAGCCGCGTGTAGATATAGGCGTCGGACGCGCCGACCGCCGGGCCGGTGCCATTGAAGAAAGCCTCGTGGACATCCTTGGAATGCTGCGCCGATTGATAGACGAACGTCGTCGTCATCACGGCGGGCGGTTTTACCGCGCCAAAGGCGCTGGTCGAGGCATAGCCCAGCGTGACGGCAAGGGTTTCGGGGCTCAGCCCCCTTATATCACCGGCCATCAATATACTCCCGCGCCTTGGTGCAGTACCAATCGACAAAGCGCAGCACCAGGGCTTCGGCATCGGGAGAATAGGGACCGGGCCGATAGCCGGGGGATGCGATGCCGCGCTGGTTGTTTTCCGCCAGTTCGCGGTCCTGCAGGTTTGTCTTGGTCAACAGTTCGGCCAGCGCGTCCACCTGATAGTCAACGCCTTCGACCGCATCTTTGTGCACCAGCCATTTGGACGTAACATGCGTTTCCAGCGGGCTGATCGGCAGCGCGCTGAACATGAAGGTGAAATCCGCTGTGGCATGCGAAAAGCTGTGCGGTTCCAACGCCCAGCGCAGCGAGCCGATATCGCCGTCGCCCGCCGTGCACATCAGTTTGCTGACGGCGTGGCGGCCGTCCATCGTCATCGAGACATGGCCGGGATTGAGCGGAAAGCGCGCCGCCTGCCACCATGCGCCTTCGGCCGGCCCGACGCCTAATCCGGCCGCCGCAAGCCGGGCATCAAAAGCGGCAACGCGGGCGGCGTCGTCGCCATAATCGAAATGCTTGGAAGCTTCGACCGGGAAGGTCTTGGACAGTTCGGGGTGGCTCATGGCGCAATGATAACATTCGCGGCCATTTTCCATGACCAGTTTCCAATTGGCCTTGTCGACCAGGACGCTTTCGAAGGCGATCTTGGCATTCAGCAGGTCGTGCGGGGCCAGTAATGGTTCGAAGGCGGCACGAAACGGTGCAAAATCAGGCGGGCTATCGCCCAGGCAGATGTAAATGACTCCGGCCATGGCTTCGAGATGGATGGGCCGCAAGCCGTGCTCGGCGCGGTCGAAATCATCGGGCATGCGCGCTGCACTCATCAAGCTGCCATCAAGATCATAGGTCCAGCGATGATAGGGGCAGACCAGGCGCAGTCCCGAACTGCGACCCGGCGGGCAGATCTGGGCGCCGCGGTGGCGGCAGCTGTTGTGAAAGGCGCGCAACTGGCCGTCGCGGTCGCGGGTGATCAGGACCGGCCAGCGCCCGATCATCAGTGAAAGTGTCGAATTGCGCTTGGGCAGTTCGATCTCGAAACCCGCCATCAACCAAGACGTGCCGTAGATCGCCGCCAGGTCGAATTCAAAGATCTCGGGATCGCTGTAGAAATCCTGCGGCAGGCTGTATCCGGGCAGGCGTGCATCGAGCAGCCGGGCGATGCGATTTGGATCGAATGAAAGCGTTCCGTTCATACTCCAAACAGTCGCATGGATGACATTCCGGGGCACAATCGCAATTCGGCATACCCCTATCACTTGCCGTATTGGCAGACCGGACTTGCACGAACCCCCATGCATGCGACAGACTTGGGCATGATCAATCGTCGCTGGCTCCCTCTCAATGCACTGCGCGCGTTCGATGCTGTTGCCCATAATCTCAGTTTTACGTCGGGCGCCCAAGCGTTGCACGTTTCGCAAAGCGCGCTGAGCCGCCATGTCATCAGCCTGGAAACGATGCTGGGCCGCAAACTTCTCGAGCGACGACCCCATGGGGTCGAATTGACCGAAGCGGGGGCCATACTGCTCCCGGCGGTTCGCAAATCTTTTGATCGGCTCGAAGCCGTTCTGAACGAGATTCAGGCCGGCGAACGCGGCGGGCGCGTGCTGCGCCTGCATGTGCCGCCGACGCTTTTGCAACAGCATCTCCTGCCGATACTGCGCGATTTTAGGCGCGAGTTTCCCGATATTCTAGTCGATGTGTTCAGCACGCATGGTACCGGCTTGCCGACGAATGATATCGACATGGGAATAGTGTTCGACCGGCCTAGTGTCGATGACAAGGTCACCGATCTCTTGTGGATGGTGCGAGTGACACCGGTATGTTCGCCGACGCTGGCAGCGCGATATGCCGGAACCAGCCTGCAAGACTTCCTGGCTGCCAATGAATTGCTCCACGTCAAACTGGACGGCCAGCCGCGCGGGCTGTTGTGGACAAGCTTTTGCCGGCAATGCGGCGTGTTTACAGAAACATCGCGCGGACTGGCATTCGATACAGCGATCGCAGCCGTGCAATATGCCATGGCCGGCGAAGGTGTGGCGCTGGCGGATATCGACATGTTTTCACCCGATATTGCCAATGGCAGCCTCGTGGCGCCCTTCGGCGATGTTCATGAAGACGGCTATGGCTATTATTTGAAACTCCATCCTGAAGACCTTGCCGATCCGGCGATCGCAGTATTGCGGTCATGGGTAATCGCCCGATTTGCCGCAAAGGCTGTTGAACGGCAGAAGCCGTTGCCTGCGGATCGCTGAACATGATGACAAAAACATAGTGGCGATTGACACGGGCCAAGGCGCGTCGCATCGCGCGGCAACAGGCCTGTCCAGACTAATCGAGGCGTTCGGCCGCAAAGGAAAATACGGATGAAACTCTCCAACACGCCGTCGATGGACGAATATTGGATGCCATTCACGGCGAACCGCCAGTTCAAAGCGGCGCCCCGGATGCTGGTTGCGGCCAAGGGCATGTATTACACGAGCGATGACGGTCGCACCGTGCTGGACGGTACCGCCGGGCTGTGGTGCGTCAACGCCGGGCACGGCCGTCGCGAAATCGCCGATGCCGTGGGCGAACAATTGCTTGCGCTTGATTTTGCGCCCAGCTTTCAAATGGCCCATCCGCTGGCGTTCCGTTTCGCTGAACGTCTGGCCGAGATCGCGCCCGCCGGGCTTGATCGTATTTTCTTCACCGGATCGGGTTCGGAATCGGTCGATACCGCGATGAAGATCGCGCTTGCCTATCAGCGCGCCATCGGACAGGGCACGCGCACCCGGTTTATCGGGCGGGAGCGCGGCTATCACGGTGTCGGTTTCGGGGGCATTTCGGTTGGCGGCATCCTTAACAACCGCCGGGTTTTTCCGTCGCTGCCCGGTACCGACCATATGCGCCATACCCATGACCTGACGCGCAATAGTTTCTGCACAGGGTTGCCGGCGCACGGCGCCGAACTCGCGGATGATCTTGAACGGCTGGTGCAATTGCATGGTGCCGAAACCATCGCGGCGGTCATTGTCGAGCCGGTTGCCGGATCAACCGGCGTATTGCTGCCGCCAACCGGCTATCTGGAACGCTTGCGGGAAATTGCCACCCGGCATGGCATCCTGTTGATCTTCGATGAAGTCATCACCGGTTTTGGTCGGCTCGGCACACCATTTGGTGCCGATTATTTCGGAGTTACGCCCGATCTGATGACCACTGCCAAAGGAATTACCAATGGTGCCCTGCCGATGGGGGCAGTGTTTTGCGGGCGCCATGTTCATGATGCGATGATGCATGGCCCGAGCAACGTTATCGAGCTGTTTCACGGCTATACCTATTCGGCGCACCCCGTGGCCTGTGCCGCCGGGCTGGCGACACTCGATATCTATGCGCGTGATGGCCTGTTGACCCGAGCAGCCGACATTGCGGCTTATTGGCAGGCTGCCATGTTGTCGCTGCGCGATGCCCATCACGTGATTGATATACGAACGATCGGCTTGGTGGCCGGCATCGAACTTGCCGCGCGGCCCGGTGCGGTCGGCACGCGCGCCTATGATGCTTTTGTGGACTGTTTCGAGCGTGGCCTGTTGATCCGCGTGACGGGCGACATCATCGCGCTTTCACCGCCGTTGATCGTCGAGACCAGCCAGATCGATACAATGGTGGAGATGATCCGCGATACGCTGGCGCGTGTCGCCTGAGGTCATGGCGCAGCCTGAGGTTGTGGCGCCGCCGCGGCGTGCAGCAGGTCCATGCCGCGCGCATGGCGCCGCTGAAAGCCTTTCCACAAGCTGACTTCCGCGCCACCGGGGCTGTAGGCGCCCCAGGCGGCGGTGGCGGGTGCGTTCCAGACACCCAGATCGGCATCACTGACGCTGACATCGAGATATGATCGGGCCGCTGCATTGTCACGCAGGTTGAGATCGAGAAAGGCCGTGATGAAGTGAAGGTTGATTGCGTTGATGCGGTCCTGCCGCCAGACCTGATCCTCAAACCAGTCCATGTCCCACACCGAATTGCGCATTTCCGCCGGCACCGGGTTCAGCCCGACGGCGTGGCCCGCTTCGCGATAGGTCAGCAGATAGCGATCAGAATGAACGGCGGTTTCAAAAATGGCTTTTGCGCCGGTGGCATAGTCGACAACCGGGTCATGGTTGCCGGCAATCAACAGCATGGGGGCCGTGATCGCCGCTAACCCTCGCGATCCCCAGGCACCGGGGTTGCCGCCGCCAGCCGGTGCCATCGCGACAATCGCCTTGACGCCGGGAACGGTGATGGCCGCAGCGTCGGCATTGCCGCGGGCATGCCGTTGCAGCCAGCCGCCCGGAATGACCTTCATGGCTGGCCCTGCCGGATCAAGTGATGCGCCGCCGGCAGTTACCACCCCGTAGCCGCCCATCGAATAACCGACCAGGGCGATCCGGTTCGGGTCGATCTGCTTTCCCAGTCGGGCCTTCAAGCGGTCGGCGACAAATGCGATATCGATCGGACGCAGCAGCGTGGGCGCGGCGCGATCCGCCGGTCTCGCGACATAGGGATTGGCATCTTCATGGTGGATACCGGCAACGACATATCCCTTCGACGCCAGGTTTTCTGTCAGCCATGTCATCGCCGCCGGAGCATTGCTGTAGCCGTGAGACAAGATAACCAGCGGCAAGGCGGTGCCAACGGGCCGGGCATCCCGCACCGCGATCCCCGGCACCGTAAAGTTGACCGGCGGCTGCGGTGGTTCGCCCCAGAAAGCCGCGGCATAGGTGACGCGGGGTGCCCGGGCGGCGGGCGCTGCCGGATACCATATATCGACAACCAGCCGCCGGTCATGAAGCGGTACGACTCCGCTTTTCAGATCGGCCTTGAGCAGATCCGGCTGGCCGGGGTTCGTAAAAATCACCGTCTGCACGCCAACCGGGAAACGGCCGACCGCTGCAAGTTCGGGCGCATCTGCGCTGGGAATG
>CAJAHV010000263.1 GCA_903939555.1 uncultured Alphaproteobacteria bacterium
CGCGCCAGCAGCGCCCGGCCCAGCGCGACCCGCCGCGCCTCCCCGCCAGACAAATGCCGTGGCCAGCGCGCCAGCAGCGGCGCCAGCCCCAGCCGCTGCGCCATGTCGGCGATTTCGGCTGCCGAGGCGCGGCCAGCATAACCCAGATTGGCCCGCACATCGAGATGCGGGAACAGCCGCACATCCTGGAACGCCAGCCCGAGATTGCGCTGGCGCGCCGGCACGTCGATGCCCGCCGCCGCATCGAACAGGCTATGGCCGTTCAACCGAATATGGCCCGCCAGCGGCCGCACCAGCCCGGCGATGGCGAGCAACAAGCTGGTCTTGCCCTGCCCCGATGGCCCGACCAGCGCGGTCGTGGCATGGCCCGACACAAAGGCGAAGCGCCCGGTAAAATCACCGCGTTGCAGCGTGACATCGATGTCGAACAGCGGGACGTTGGCAGCCGGTGCCGTCATGTCCGGTGTCGCCCCGCGCGGCGCTGCCAATATTGCGCCGCGACCAGCGCCAGCACCGCGATGGCCAGCGCCAGCAGCGCCAGCCGCAGCGCCGAGGCTTCCCCCCCCGGCGCCTGCAGAAGCGCGTTGATGGCGAGCGGCAGGGTTTCGGTTTCCCCCGGGATCGCCGACACGAAAATCGCCGTTGCGCCAAACTCGCCCAGCGCCTTGGCAAAACCCAGTACGGCGGCGGCGATGATGCCGGGCAGGATCAGCGGCAGGGTGATGGTGGCAAACACGCGGGCGCGCGATGCTCCCAGCGTCGCCGCCGCCGCTTCCAGCCGGCGGTCCATCGCCTCCAGCGCCAGCCGCATCGGGCTGACCATCAGCGGCAGCGCCATCACGCCGGCGGCGATGGCCGCCCCGGTCCAGCGGAACAGCACGCTGATGCCGAGCGCACCCAGCGCCTGCCCGGCCCAGCCATCGCGGCCAAAGGCGAGCAGCAGCAGGTAACCGGTGACCACCGGCGGCAGCACCAGCGGCAGGTTGACCAGCGCATCGAGCAGCGGCTTGCCCGCAAACCGCCGCCGCGCCAGCACGAACGCCAGCGCAAAGGCCGGCGGCAGCGTGCAGAGGGTCGCGACGCCGGCAACCTTGAGGCTGACCAGGATCGCGGCGATTTCGGGGTCGGACAGCGGCGTCACGCAGTCATTCGGTGATCAACAGGGCGGGCCGCAATGAAGCGGGCAGGCGTTTCATGGCGGCGGCAACCCCTGGGCCGCGAGAATGGCGCGGCCCCTCGGGCCGGTGAGAAAGGCAAAAAACGCCCGCGCGCCGGCATCATCATGTCCGGCGACGAGCGCGGCGGGATAGGTGATCGGCTTGTGGCTGGCGGCCGGAAAGATGCCGGCAACGAACACCCGCTGCGAGGCGCGGGCATCGCTGGCATAGACCACGCCCGCCGCCGCATCGCCGCGTTCGACATAGGCGAGCGCGGCACGGACATTGTCAGCGCGCACCAGCCGTGGCGCCGCCTTGTCCCAGGCACCCAGCGACACCAGCGCGGCGCGGGCATAGCGGCCGACCGGCACAAAAGCCGGATCACCCGTTGTCCAGTGGCCGGCACCGACAAACCCCGCCAGGTCGAACCCCGGCACCAGCCGGGCGCGGCGCGGCCTCGCGGCGGGCACCACCAGCACCAGCCGGTTGCCGGCGATGGCGCGCCGGCTGGCGGGCACCAGCCGGCTGGCGACGGCATCCATCCAGCTGTTGTCGGCGGCGATGAAGACTGATGCAGGCGCGCCGGCGAGGATCTGACGGGCGAGCGCCGGGGTGCCTGCCAGCACCAGCACCGGGCGCGGCTGGCAGGTGGCGGCATAGCCATCCGCAACAGCGCCCATCGCCTCGGTCAGGCTGGCGGCGGCATAGAGGCGGACCGGGGGGGGGAGGCGGGCCGGGGCGGGGACGCGAACGGGCGCGGGAACGGCGCGCAGCGCGGCAGGCATCGCGGCGGGGAGCAACAGAGCAAGGAGAAGGGCCAGCCGTATCATGCGATATATCCGACCGAACATATCGCAGCCACGCAGCGTTTTGGCCAGCCCCCCGGCCAGCCCCCCGGCCAGCCTCCCGGCCTTAACGCCACGGGTGGCACCATAACGCCACAATGGCGCACAGAATGGCGCACAGAATGCCGCAATCTTGCCGGCAGTGATTGACCCGGCGCGGCGATGGCGTAGGGGTTTGGCACCATGGATATTGCCACACCGCCCTTTGATTCCCGTCTGCTGCGTGATGCCTTTGGCAGTTTCGCCACCGGGGTAACCATCGTCACCGGCCGTGACGAGGATGGCAACCGCATCGGGTTGACCGCCAACAGCTTCACCAGCGTCTCGCTCGATCCGCCGTTGTTGCTGTTCTGCCCGGCCAATGGCGCCTCCGCCCTGCCGGC
>CAJAHV010000264.1 GCA_903939555.1 uncultured Alphaproteobacteria bacterium
CGGCGGCTGCTCGGCTCGGGAGCGGGCTATTTTCCTATGTACAATCGCGGTAAGGCGAGCATCTGCATCGACCTGAAAGCACCACAGGGTGTGGCGGTGGCGAAACAGCTCGCCGCTTCGGCCGATATTGTCGTCGAAAACTTCCGTCCCGGTGCCATGGACCGGCTCGGGCTCGGCTATGACGCACTGGCAGCGCTCAACCCGCGGCTGATCTTTGCATCGGAAAAGGGTTTTCTGGCCGGGCCGTATGAAAACCGCACCGCGCTCGACGAAGTGGCGCAGATGATGGGCGGCCTTGCCTATATGACCGGGCCGCCGGGGCGCCCCTTGCGCGCCGGGGCATCGGTCATCGATGTCGCGGGCGGCATGTTCGGCGTCATCGGCGTGCTGGCGGCGCTGGAAGCCCGCCATCGCACCGGGCGCGGCATGTTGGTGCAAAGCGCTTTGTTCGAAACCACAGCTTATCTTGTCGGCCAGCACATGGCGCAGATGGCGGTGACCGGAAAGGCTGCGGCGCCGATGCCGGCGCGGGTCTCGGCCTGGGCGATCTATGATGTCTTTGAAACCGCCGATGATGATCAGGTCTTTGTCGGCGTTGTCACCGACGCGCTTTGGCAGAAATTCTGCGCGTTGTTCGGGCTTGACGACCTGTGGGCCGATGCGGCGCTGCGTGCCAACAACGCCCGGGTGCTGGCGCGCGATACGCTGATGCCGCGGGTGCGTGCCGAATTGAAACGCTTTAGCAAGGCCGATCTCATCGCCCGGCTCGACGGCTCCGGCCTGCCGTTTGCCCCTATCGGCCGGCCCGAGGACTTGTTCGATGATCCGCATCTGCGCGCCGGGCAAGGCCTGGCGCCGGTCATGCTCGATGATGGTACCCAGACTTATCTGCCGGTGCTGCCGATCGCGCTCGATGGCGAGCGCCTGGGCGGTGGGGTGTTGCCTTTGGCGGGGGCCGACAGCGACCGGCTGCTGGGGCTGTTGGGCTTCGATGCGGGCGCAATTGCCGGGTTGCGCGCGGCGGCAGTGATTGCCTGAATTGGGTCAGATCCGGATATCTAGACAGTTTTTGTTAACTTTTTGAACAATTGCTTGCGATTTTGCCGGCAATCTGATTGTGCTGACACCCTGCGACAACGAACGCGTTGCGGGGTCAGTGGTTAATGCTGTTTTACGGTTAGCCGCACATTCATGTTGCACGGAAAGAGTATTTTCGAATGGCTGCAGGGCAAGCAGCCGGTTTCAACGCCGGGCTCGAGATTGCAAAATCCTGGTATACCCTCACGGCGCGCGCCAGCCGCCGGTTTTCGGCCCTGTCCGGGCTGATTTCTGCTGATATTGCCATTGTGGGCGGTGGTGCCACCGGCCTGTCGGCGGCGCTGCATGCGGCCGAAGCCGGACTTTCGGTGGTGCTTGTCGATGGCGGGCGTATCGGCTGGGGGGCCTCGGGGCGGCAAGGCGGCCTGATGCGACCCGGGCTGCGACCGGGCGCCGCGCAGTTGGTCAAGGCGGTCGGGGCGGAGCGCGCGCGGGCGCTGTTCGAACTGTCGCTGGTCGCTCGCAGCCTGGTCATCGATTTGACCGAACGCCATGCCATGGGCTGTGACCTTCGGCTTACCGGGCATCTGACCGGCGCGGTGCGCGACGGTGACATCGCCGGTCTGGAGGCCGATCAGCGCGCGCTTGAAGACGTCATGGCTTATCGCGGCACCAAAATGCTGTCGGCTGCTGAAACACGGGGGATGGTGGCCAGCGATTTTTGCGCCGGGATGATCGATAGTGGTGGCGGCCATTTGCATGCGCTCGATTATGTGAATGGCCTGGCGCGGGCAGCCTTTGCTGCTGGCGCGCTGTTGTTCGAAGATTCGCCTGCCGTCGGGATCGACAGGGACGGCGCCGGCATGTTCGTGCACACCGTCAACGGCCGCATCCGGGCCAAACAGGTCGTGCTGGCGGGTGATGCCATGCTCGAAGGATTGTCGGGCCGGGTCAACAGCCGCGTCATGCCGGTGGCGAGTTTTGTCGTTACTACGGCGCGTCTACCCGACCCGCTGGCGATCATCCCCAGCGATGTGGCTGTGTCGGACACGCGCCTTTCCCCCAGCTATTGTCGCCTGACACGCGACCGGCGACTGATGTTCGGTTGCGGTGAACGCGCCGGCAGCACGTCGCCGGACGATATCAAGGCGCTGGTGCGGCCGTGGCTCGAGCGCCGGTTTCCGCAACTGGCCGGGGTCGCGCTGCACCATGGCTGGGGTGGCGTGTCGGGAACGACCCGTTCGCGCCTGCCCGATCTGGGACGTGACGGGCCGTTGTTATGGGCGCATGGCTATTCGGGGCAGGGGGCCGTCCTGGCGACCCTGGCCGGTGCCCTGCTGGCGGAAGC
>CAJAHV010000265.1 GCA_903939555.1 uncultured Alphaproteobacteria bacterium
CCGACATCAGCACTTTCGCGCCCATGCCGACGCCGCCCAGCACATTTTGCGCCGGCACTTCGCAATCCTCGAAGACCAGCTCACAGGTGTTCGACCCGCGCATGCCGAGCTTGTCGAGCTTTTGCGCCGTCGAAAAGCCCTTCATGCCGCGCTCGATCAGGAAAGCGGTGATCCCCTTGGGTCCGGCTTCCGGATCGGTCTTGCCATAAACGACCAGCGTGTCGGCATCGGGGCCGTTGGTGATCCAGAATTTGTTGCCGTTGAGCACAAAGGCATCATTGCCGCGGCGGTCGGCGCGCAGCTTCATCGAAATGACATCGGAGCCGCTGCCGGGTTCGGACATGGCGAGGCTGCCGACATGATCACCCGAAATCAGCTTGGGCAGATAGCGCGCCTTCTGGTCGGCCGTGCCCCAGCGGGCGATCTGGTTGATGCACAAATTGCTGTGGGCGCCATATGACAGGCCGACCGCAGCCGAAGCGCGGCTGATCTCCTCGATGGCGATGACATGCGCCAGATAGCCGAGCCCGGCACCGCCATCGGCTTCGGCAACGGTGATGCCGTGCAGGCCGAGATCGCCGAGCTTCTTCCACAAATCCATCGGGAAGGCATTGTCGCTGTCGATGGCGGCGGCGCGCGGCGCAATTTCGGCGGCGGCAAAGGCGCGCACGCTGTCGCGCAGCATCTCGATTGTGTCACCATGGTTGAACTTGAGCATCGAATGCATGGGGTTGACCTGGATCTGGAGGACCGGGAAGCCGCCATAATGGCTGGCGGCGGCAAGGTTGCAAGGTTCACCGAAGTTCACGAAGTTGACAGAGATGGCGGCTTTTCCGGGGTTGGCAGCTTTCGCGCCGAGGCGCCGGTTTCGAATTGCTGCTACTGCATAGCAAGTCAGCGACGTGTAGGACAGCCCGGCGGCGGTGGCGCTTGGCTTAACCTGCCGATTGACCGCAACAAATATTGCGTATAAACAATAAATAATGGTATCTGGCAACGATTCTATCAGTCTGCACAATCGACTCGCGCTGTTCCGCGTCGAAGCCGGTCTGTCACGCGCCGCGCTTGCCGACCGCGTCGGGGTCAATCCGCAGACCATCGGCTTTCTGGAGCGCGGCCAGTACGGCCCCAGCCTCGAACTCGGGCTGAAGCTGGCGGCAGTGTTCGGCGTCCCGGTGGAGACGCTGTTTTCGCTCGTCCCTTTTCAGTCGCTGGCGAGCCAGTTGATGCCCTCTTCAGCAGGAGCAGCATGATGGTCGAGAAGGTCAGGGCGCCAGTGCGGTTGTCGCTGCGCACGGCGAAAATCCTCTCGGTCATCGGGCCGGTCGGGTTGATCCTCGCCACTTTGGCCGGTGCAATGTTTCTCGGCCTCGATGGCCGGGTCCAGAAGGTCTTTCTCGTCCTGCGGCTGGTCTTCATGCTGGTTTTGCTGCCACTGTACTTCGATGGCCGCAGCCAGTCGACCATGATGCCGGAAAAGTTCAACGCCTTGTTCGATGAACGCGAACGTAGCCAGCGGGACCGCGCCTTTCGCAACAGCTACATGATTGTGGTCGGCAGCGTGGTTCTGGCCTCGATGTACGTCCAAATCGCCATGGGCTGGGGCTTCTGGTTGCCTGACCTGCGCGGCGCTGTTGATATCGGCATGTGCTATGGACTTGTCGTGTTGGGCCTGTCGGGGATAATCCTGCTATGGCGCGAGCCGGCCGTTTCCAACGAAGACTGAGCCGTTGTCCTTGCTGCTTTAGGAAATGCC
>CAJAHV010000266.1 GCA_903939555.1 uncultured Alphaproteobacteria bacterium
CATTGCGGCTGATCACGCCATCGGACAGGTTGCTGATCGTAAGCCCCGGCACCACGCCGGCACCATCGGCATCACGGACGGTGTTGCCGGTCACCACGACGCCATCGATATCGGCCGCCGAGATGGCGTTGCGCAAATTGCTTTCGACATAATTGTTGGTGATGACGATATTGCTGTGCACGAGGCCCAGCGACTGTGCCTTTTCGCTGCGGATGAAGATGCCCTGGTTATCGTCACCCATGATGACATTGGCGTTGAAGACCAGATCGCGGCTGATGCCGTTGGCGCCGCCGGCCTGCACCTGGAAAGCGTCGGAATGATCGCGCTTGCTGATGTCGGGCCGGATGTCGGTGACATAGTTGCGCTCGAACAAGCCGCCATCGATCTGGGTAATATTGACGCCTTCGCGCGCATCGCGAATTGTGTTGCCGGCAAAGATCACATCGCTCGACCGGCTGAACGACGCCGCATTGTTGAATTCGCGGAAGGTCGAATCGAGAACCGTAATGCGGCTGCTGTTGGTGACCATCAGGCCATTGCCATCGTCAAAAGGGTTACCGTTGATTGAACCGGCAAGATCGATCCCGACAAAACTGACGTTGCTCGAGGTGTTGACCATCACCCCGGCTGCAAAATCGGCTTCATTGGGGCCAAGCACATGACTGACATCGATATCTTCGAACACCAGATTGGCGACGCGGGACAATTTTACCGAATCGAACATGGCATCATTGTCGGGATTGGCCGACCGGATTGTCACCTGGCTGCCCGGGCGCACCCCCGAAAGGGCAAGATCGCCATATTGGCCTGGCGCCAGCAAGATCGTTTCACCGCCGCGCGCCACGCGCAATACACGCACCAGTTCCTTGGTGTTGGTTACTGTCGTTGTCGTCATGGTTCATGCTCCGCTACTGATTACGTGCCGCCACACAGACGGCGACTTGTTCAACAACGGCGCTGGGCAGGGCGGCATAACGTTCAAAAATGGTGAAGCTAAGTTAGGCATAGCCGCTGTCATCGCAGCCGATTGCGGCTGGATGCCGGTTGGCGTTGTGCCTATAAGGCCGCATGACGTTCATCGAGGCTGATCCTGTCGATAGCAGCGCAGCGGTGGCAGCGCTGGTGGCGCGTTTCGGTGATCGGGTGGCGACCGGGGCTGCGGTGCGCGCGGCGCATGGCCGCGGCGAAGGCCTGCACGACGTGATGCCGCCCGCCGCCGTGGTGTTTGCCCGCTCCACCGCCGATGTCGCCGATGTGGTGCGCGTCTGCCGTGATCACCTTGTGCCGTTGATCCCCTTTGGCACCGGCACGTCGCTGGAAGGGCAGGTCCAGGCAGTCCGGGGCGGTATCAGCCTTGACCTGTCGGGCATGGACAAGCTGCTGGCGGTCAATTCGGCTGATCTCGATTGCCGCGTCGAAGCCGGGATGACGCGCGAAGCGCTCAATGCCGGGCTGCGCAGCGAGGGCCTGTTCTTTCCGCTCGATCCCGGCGCCAATGCCTCGTTGGGCGGGATGGCGGCGACACGGGCGAGCGGTACCAACGCCGTGCGCTATGGCACGATGCGCGACGTGACGCTGGGCCTGACGGTGGTCACCCCCGGCGGCGAGATCATCACTACCGGCGGCCGGGCGCGCAAATCGGCGGCGGGCTATGATCTGACGCGGCTCTATATCGGCTCCGAAGGCACATTGGGGGTGATTACCGAGCTTCAGTTGCGCGTGTTCGGCGTGCCGGAAACGATAGCGGCGGCGGTCTGCCCTTTCGAAACGCTTGGCGGCGCCATCGCGGCGGTGGTCACCATCCTGCAACTGGGGGTGCCGCTGGCGCGCATCGAGCTGCTCGATGCCGAGATGATGCGCGCCTGCATCGGCTATTCGCGGCTGGCGGGGATGGCGGCGGTGCCGACCTTGTTCCTGGAATTCCACGGCGCCCCGGCAAGTGTAGCGGAACAGGTGCAACAGGTCGCCGATGTCGTGGCGGATCATGGCGGCGGCGATCTGCGCTGGGCCGAGCAGCAGGAAGACCGCACGACGCTGTGGACGGCGCGGCACAATGCCTATTGGGCGGCGCGCAGCCTGAAACCCGGGTGCGAAGCGTTTTCAACCGATGCCTGTGTGCCGATATCCCGCCTGGCCGAAGCGATTCTGGAAACCCGCGCCGAAGCCGATGCGGCCGGGCTGGTCGCGCCGGTGGTCGGCCATGTCGGCGATGGCAATTTCCATATGCTGGTGCTGTTCGACCCGGCCGATACTGCCGAACGGGCCCGCGCCGAAGCGCTGGGTGAAAGCATTGCGCGTCGCGCGCTGCGGCTGGGCGGCACCATCAGCGGCGAACATGGTGTCGGGCTGCACAAGCTGGGCAGCATGGCCGCCGAACATGGCGCCGCGCTCGATGTCATGCGCGCGCTCAAGGTCGCGCTCGACCCGCTCGGCATCATGAATCCCGGTAAGCTGGTGCCGTCGCCGCTGCTGTGACCGTGCCGGGATCTCTCGATGTGCATTGTCAGTGACGGGTCAGGTGGGGCCTCAGCCGCCGGAGGCGCTTACTTGGCCTCCGGCGGCCAAGCTATCAGATCACCTCAAAGGCTTCGAATTCCGGCGTTGCCATCGCCTCGGCGAAGGTATCATAATCCCATGGCCAGGTGATCGGCACGCCGTGCGCGTCCAGATACCAGCTGGTGCACCCCGAACCGAAGATCGTCGCCTTGGCGGCGGTGATCCGCCGGCTTTCGTAGTCGGCCAGCGCGGCGGTGGTCGCGGCAATGCCGCGGGCATTGCCATCGATGACGCGGGCGACCAGTTGTTCGATATAGCTCCACTGCCGTTCGGCGATGTCGATCAGCGAGAAGTTGCCGACCGGTGAGGTTGGCCCGTTGAGCATGAAGAAATTGGGAAAATCCGGAATCGAGATGGCGTAATAGCCATTGCAGCGTTCCTTCCATGCCGCCTCGAGCGTGGCGCCGCGCCGGCCCTCCACGCTGATCGGCCGCACGAAGCGGTCGGAATGAAACCCTGTGCACAGCGCGATGAGATCGAGATCATGGACGCCGCCGTCCTTGTCGCGGATGCCGCCGGGCAGCACGGTGTCGATGCCGCAGGTGATGGTCAGCAGATTGGGCCGCTGCGCCGCTTCGTAATAATCGGGGGAATAGATCAGCCGCTTGCAGGCGGCGCGATAAGTCGGCCGCAGTTTTTCGCGCAACACGGGGTCGCGGACATTCTGTTCAAGGTTCATCAGGCAATAGCCTTCGATTTCCTTCATCATCGGCGATTCGGTATCGACGACGCCCTTGGTAAAACGCTGGATATTGCCGAAATAGACGGGATCGTAGCGGATCGCATCGATCGCTTCGCGGCTCTGCCGGAACACGGCTTTTTCCGCCTCGGTATAGGCGAATTGCACCACCGGCATGATCCATTGTGGCGACCGCTGAAAATGCACCACCTCGATGCCGCGCTTGGCCAGCGCGGTGACGAGCTGCACGCCGGTCGAGCCATTGCCAATGACGCCGATTTTCTTGCCTTCCAGCGGCACCGAATGGTCCCAGCGCGCCGAATGGAATTTGACGCCGGCAAAATCATCAAGGCCGGCGATGTCGGGGGTCTTGGGATGATGCAGCACGCCGGTCGCCGCGATGATGAATTCCGCCTCGGCGATGCGGCCGTCGCGGGTTTCGATCTGCCAGTTGCCGGGCGTGTCGCGCCAGGTGCAGCGGATGATCTCGGCATTGAAATTGATGATCGGCATCAGGTCGTGATCGGCGACGACCTTTTCGAAATAGGCCTGCACCTCGGGGCCGGGGGCGTAATAGCCCGACCATTCGGGGTTGGGGGCGAATTCATAGGTATAGGCGTGCGCCGGCACGTCGCAGCTCAGCCCGGGATAGCTGTTGTCGCGCCAGGTGCCGCCGATGCGATCGGCCTTTTCATAGACGCTGACGGCGGTGTGGCCGGCTGTGCGCAGCTTGATGGCGGCAAGGATGCCGGACATGCCGGCACCCAGGATGATGAAGCGGGGCTGTGGTTGCGACATGGCCGGTCTTTCGATCAGAAACGCACCCCGACCGTCACGCCATAGGTGCGGGGATCGGGGAAATAGCCGACAGTCAGGCCACCGAAGCCGGGGCCGAAATCGATGAAATTCTGCGGCCGGTCTTCCTGCGTCAGGTTGCGAACGAAGGCAGCGATTTCGGTCTTCACGCCGCCGATGGCAAAATCGGTAAGGGCGGCGCGCAGGTTGACGATGGTGCGACCCGGCGACCGTGTGTTGAAGGCGTTCTGGTCCGATGCGGTCGGCGTGGTCAGCGCATAGGGGAAGGTGAAATAGGACCCGACATGGCTGAGATCGGCGATCAGGTTGAGCTTGCCCCAATTGCCCTGTGCGACACGCCAGTCCGCCCCCAGTGCCATGGTGAATTTCGGCGTGTGCGGGAAGGCGCGGTTGTTGGCGACGTTGATGCCGCCATCGAGATAATTGTTATATTTGGCATCGAGCACGGCGAAAGAGCCGTTCAGGGTGATCGCATCCAGCGGCCGGGCGACGAATTCGAGTTCAAGGCCCTGAATGCGGGCCTGGGCCGCGTTGCGCACGGTCGATGAGGCAGCGCCGCTCGCCTGGAAGATCGACAGCTGGATATCCTTGTGCTTGTCGGTGAAGGCGGCAAGGTTGAGCGTCAGCCGGCGATCGAGCAGGCTGGTCTTGATGCCGATTTCGAAACTGTCGACCTTTTCGGGACGATAGGGATCGCACAGTTCGGAAGCCCCTGTCGGACAGGCCGCAGTCGGCGCGACAAAGACGTTCGATTCGCCGTTGAAGCCGCCGGATTTGAAGCCCTGCGCATAGCGGCCATAGACGTTGATATCGTCGGTGATCGCATAGCTGAGCGTAGCGGCCGGGCTGAAATCGTTGAAGGTCGCATCGGGGATGCCGCCGTACGGAATGTTGGCGACGGTCAGCGGCAGGATGGCGGGCGGCAGCGTCGAATCGGCAAGCACCTGCAGGAAGCGGCGGACATCCTTCTTTTCATGCGTGTAGCGCGCGCCGGCGGTGAGTTTGAGCGCGTCGGTCAGCGCATAGTCGAACTGTGCCGAAACCGCCCAGGCATCGGTGTGCGACCCATAATCCGACTGAAAGCGCGTGCCGCCGCCGAAAAAGCTTTGCGGGCCGAGCGTTTCGGCCTTTTCCTTGTAGAAGAAGCCGCCGAGCACATAGTTGAGCTTGTCACCCAAGCCGCTGCCGATGAGCTGCAATTCCTGGCTGAAGGCGTCATATTTGGTGAAGCGCTGGGTGAAGGCGACGTTGAGTGGCGAGCCGTCGAGATCGAGGCTGTCGGAAAATTCGACGTTGCGATAGGCGGTGATCGATTTCAGCGTCGCGCTGCCCAGATCATAGGCGATGGTCAGGGCATGGCCATAGACGCGCGATTTTTCGAACAGCGGGCTGCCGTCGATGCTGCCCGATGCCTGACGGTCGGGGTTGGTGTAAAGGTTGAGCGGGAAGAACGCCCCGGCGAAGGGATAGCTCGGGCTCTTGGGATCGAAGATGTCGCGCGGGTCGCCATTGCGGTTGACGCGGACGAGCTGGGCATAATCGGGCTTCTGGTCGAAGCGGCTGTAATCGAAGGCATAATCGATGGTCAGGTCGTCGCTTGGTTCGATGCGCAGCTGGGCCATGCCGCTCCAGCCTTCGACATCATTGGTTTCGCTGACCGAATTGGGCCGGGCGAGGAACGCCGCCGGGAAGGGGTTCGGCCCGATCTTGATGAAGCCGTCGCGCTTTTGCACCTGACCCGAAAGTTTCAGCGAGAAAATGCCGGCCTTGGGCAAGTTGAGGATCGCGCGGCCACGCATCTGGTTATAGTTGCCATAGGTGAATTCACCCAGGCCGCCGAGTTCGCCTGTCGGCTTTTTGGTGACGAGATTGACCGCGCCGGCCAGCGCGTTGCGGCCATAAAGCGTGCCTTGCGGGCCGCGCAGCACTTCGACCCGCTCCAGATCGGCAACATCAAAGATCGAGCCTTGCGCCTTGGCGATATAGACGCCGTCAAGATACAGGCCGACCGCCGGTTCCCAGGTGACCGCCGGGTTGATGGTGACCGAGCCGCGGATTGAAATCTGCGAGATGGTCTTGTTCGACGGCGCCCGCTCGATCTTCATGTTCGGGGCCAGCGCGCCGAGATCGCCGATCGAGGTGATGCCGCGCGCTTCGATGAAGGCGCTGCCGATGGCCGAGATGGCAATCGGCACGTCCTGGATGTTTTCAGCGCGTTTTTGCGCGGTGACGACGATTTCGGCGAGGCCGCCAGTATCGCCGGGAGTAGCAGCAGCGGCGGTCTGGGCAACCGCCCCGGCGCTGCTCACAAGTGCGACAAGGCTGGCGCTGGTCAACAGGTGACGGATCATGGCGGTTCTTCCCAAAAAAATGCGCCCGATGTTTCTCGGGCTAACCGGCAATGTCATAGCAAGGCTTGCCATGACCCGCAATGAAGCCGCCAGATTTTTACGCAATCAGTCGCATTGACGCTTGATGAACGGCCAATCGCGCAGGGAAGCCCGGTTTATTCTTGTCAATTCGCACGTCGGCCCCGATAATTGCCGGCGGGGAGATATGAACACCATGGCCGATGCGGAATTGCTGATGCGGATCGAACGGCTGGAGGCGCTCGACGCCATCCGCCAGCTGCCGGCCAAATATGCGCTGGCGCTGGACATGCGCGACATGGACGCAATGGTCGGGCTGTTCCCCGCCGATGTGCGGGTCGGCAAGGGGCCCAGCGGCCGCGCCGCGCTGCGCGCCTATATGGACCGCACGCTGCGGTCACCGTTCACCGGCACGTCGCACCATATCGGCGGCCATATCATCGAATTCGACGATGCCGACCACGCCCATGGCGTCGTCTATTCCAAGAACGAGCATGAAACCGGCAACGAATGGGTGATCATGCAGATGATGTATGTCGATGATTATGTGCGCGAAGCCGGGCGCTGGTATTTCGCCCGGCGGTTGCCGCTCTATTGGTATGCAACCGATCTCAACAAGCCGCCTATCGGCGACAACAAGATGCGCTGGCCGGGCACCGAATGGAGCGACGGCGGCTTTCACAAACTATTTCCCAGCTTTGCCGATTATTGGGCGCGCGAAGGCGACCATGACGGCCCGGTGCCCGACCCGGCACCGGCGGAACAATTCCTCGCAACAATGCGGCGCGGCGCGGCAGCACCGAAGGTAAAAGTGCGCGCCGACTGATACCAGAGCCGCCGGAGGCCCTTAAACAGCCGCCGGTTCAGAAATAATAGCTGGCGCCGTTGGCGACGAGTACCGAGCCGTTGACGAAGCTGGCATCGTCGCTGGCGAGATAGGCGACGGCGGCAGCGATCTCCGATGGTTGCGCCATGCGGCCGAGCGGGATCGAGGCTTCCATCGACTTGATCCATTCGTCGGGAATCCCCGCCATGACCGGCGTGTCTGTCGGTCCCGGGGCGACGGCGTTGACCCGGATGCGGCGCGGCGCGAGTTCGCGCGCCAATTGCCGGGTCAGGCCGATCAGCGCCGCCTTTGACGTGACATAGTGCGGCGAGCCTTCGCCCGATTGCGCCGATGTCGAGCTGATGTTGATGATGGCGCCCGGGTTGCCGTCAACCGCGAGAATCCGGGTGAATTCGCGCGCCAGGTAGAAGGCGCCGTTGAGGTTGACTGCCAGCACTGCCGCCCAGCCGTCATCCTCCATATGGATGAGCTGGTCGACGATTGTCGTGGCCGGGCCACCGGCGGCAAGTTCGGCGTTGCGCTGCGCCATGCTGGCGTAGAATTGCGCCGAGCCATCATTGGCGGCCGCACCGATGCCGGCATTGGCGACGGCGATATCGAGCCGGCCAAAGGCGGCGCGGGCGGCGGCGACGGCGGTGGCGACCGACGCGCTGTCGGCGACGTTGCACGCCAGCGCGAGGTGCTGCGCCGGGTCAGCGGTGCCAGCGATGGTTGCTGCTGCTGCGCCGGCATCAAGATCGAGCGCTGCCACCCGCGCGCCATCGGCCGCCAGCCGTTCGACGATGGCGCGGCCGATGCCACGCCCGGCGCCGGTGACGATGGCGCCGCGCCCGGCGCTGGTGACGATGGCGCTGCGCCCGGTCAGTTTTCCCGTCATCAGTCATTGGCTCCGGTGAGGTGGCGGGCGGCGACATAGCCAAAGGTCAGCGCCGGGCCCAGGGTTGCGCCGGCGCCGGGATAGCTTTCGCCCATCATTGTCGCGGCATTGTTGCCGGCGGCATAAAGCCCGGGGATCGGGTTGCCGGCGGTATCGAGCACGCGCGCCACATCATCGGTGACCAGCCCGCCATTGGTGCCGATATCGCCCGGATAGATCGGGAAGGCATAGAAGGGCGCTTCGACGATCGGCGCCAGGCAAGGGTTGGGCTGGTGACCGGCATCGCCGTACATGCGGTCATAGACGGCGGCGCCGCGGTTGAAATCGGGGTCCTCGCCCTTTGCCGCATTGTTGTTGAAGCGGTCGAGCGTTGCCGCCAGCGTTGCCGCATCGACGCCGATCCGCGCCGCCAGCCCGGCAATGGTCGGGGCCTTTTTCAGGCTGGCGCGCACGCCGGCCGCCTGCGCCCAGTCGGGCAGCAGCGGCAGCAGCGGCCCCATCGGATATTTGTGGCGGAAGCGATGGTCGAAGATCACCCAGCTTGGTGTTGTGCCCGCACCCGGCGCATCGAGCGCCACCATCTGCTGGCCGACGATATGATAGGAGGCAGCTTCGTTGAGATAGCGTTTGCCGGCCTGGTTGACGATGATGCAGCCGGGCAGGGCGCGTTCGATCGTCGACAAGCGCCCGCGCGTTTCGCCGGGCACCGAAAACACCGGGGCCGACCAGGTGCTGTGCATGTTGCGGGTGGCGGCACCGGCGGCCAGCGCGGCGACGATCGAATCGCCGGTATTGCCGGTCTGGCCGCCGCTGCGCACCGGGTTGGGCTGCAGCGGCACATATTTCGCCCGCAGCGTCGCCGATTGTTCGAAGCCGCCGGCGGCGAGCACCACGCCCTTGCGCGCGCCGATGCGCAGCGTGCGGCCCTTGTGGCGGATAATGGCGCCGGTGACGCGGCCGTTTTCCTGGACCAGTTCGGTCAGCGGGCTGTCCAGCCACAGCTCCACGCCGCGCTGTTTGAGCGCCAGCCGCAAGCCGCCGGCGAGCGCATTGCCGAGCGTGAGATAGCGGTCCTTGGCCGAGCGCAGTCGCTGCCCGACATCGCCGTAATAGCGCACGAGAATCTTGGCGAGGGCCTTGGTCCAGCCCGGCGGGCGGAACAGCAGGGCATAGGTTTCGGTGAACTGCCAGTTGATATAGCCGAACAGGCTGGCAGCCGGGGATGCCGAGCGCAGGGTCGCCATGTCATCGCCCAGCAGCCGGCCATCGATCGGCGTCGGCATATGGGTGCGATAGCCGTCCTTACCGCCGGGTTCTTCGACATGATAATCGGGATAGGGCAGCGATTCATAATTGATGATGGTGTTGGCGGTCACCCAGCGCAGCATTTCGGGGGCATTGTCGATGAAGGCGCGGATATGGCTGTCGGGCACATTGGGTGATGACAGCTTGCGGACATAGGTAAAGGCTTCCTCGGCGCTGTCCTCGCGGCCCAGCGCCTTGGCCTGGTCGCTGCACGGAATCCAGATGCCGCCACCCGAGGTCGCCGAACTGCCGCCCCATTCGCCGGCCTTTTCGACGATCAGCACGTCGGTACGGTTGTTCGCCGCGACCAGCCCGGCGAGCAGCCCGCCGGCCCCCGAGCCGATGACCAGCACATCGACCTGCTTGTCCCAATCCGCGCTCATGCTGCTTCCCCGAATTGCCGCACCACCTCGGCAACGGCGCGGGCGACATCATGCCGACGATAGCCGAGCAGCGCCACTTCGGCAGCAGCAGGTTCATAGGCGATGAAATTGCCGCGCCCCTGCGGGATGGCGATATCGGGCAGCATCGGATGGTCCTGATCGAGCGACGGCACCGGCGCGGGATTGCCGGCGGCGGCAAAGAACAGCCCGAAATAATCGGCAAACGACAGGTTCTCGTCACCCACGAGATAGGCCTTGCCGCTTTCCCCGCGTGCGAACGCCCCGGCAATCGCTTCGGAAAGTGACTGGCACGACATGAAATTGGTGCCGCCGGCCGGGCCAAAGGGCGGGATGGCGGCGATCAGGCCGCGAGCATAGGCGGTATAGGGTTCGAAGATCGCGCTCGGCTGGCCGGAGACGCATCCGACCATGAACGGCGCGTTGAGGGTGCAGACGCCGAAATCCGGTGCGGCTTCGGCGCGCACGCCTTCGCAGGCGAGTTGCCGCGACTGGATATAGACATTGCCCGCCACCAGTTCGGGTGTTGCCTGCGGGTAATAGCTGCCGATCATCACGGCGCGGCTAATGCCGGCGGCGCGGGCGGCGCGAAAGAACGCCGGCAGCGCGTCGCGATTGGCGGCCATCAGATAATCCCCGGCATCGGCGCCGGGCGGGATGTGGCGCGGATCATTGCCGGCGGCGAACAACAGCCAGTCGAACCCCGCCAGTCGTTCGGCTGGGAAATCCCC
>CAJAHV010000267.1 GCA_903939555.1 uncultured Alphaproteobacteria bacterium
CGCAGTTCGCGCAGCGCCAGGCGGAGCGGCAGGCTCAAGCGAAGATTTCAGTCAGGAAGTTGGTCAGCGACTGCCACGAGCGGCGATCGGCGGCCGCATTGTACATGATGCCGCCCGCCGGATTGTTGGCCGGGGGAAAGGTGAAGGCGTGCATGGTGTTGCCATAGGCATGGATCTGCCAATCGGCACCCGCCGCGGTCAGTTCATGGCCCAGCGCGACGGTGGCAGCGGGCGGGGTCATCGGATCATCCCAGCCGTGCAGCACGAGCACCTTGGCGCTGATCGGCTCGGGCGGCAGGCCGGCCGGAGCATAGACACCATGAAAGCTGACCGCGCCCTTGACCCGGCCATCGCCCGAGCGCGCGACATCGAGCGCGCACAGCCCGCCGAAACAATAACCGATAAAGGCGATGCGGTCGGCATCGACGCGCGAGTCCGCAGCGGCAGCCGTGACCGCAGCGAGCAACCGGCGGCACAGCGCGGCACGATCGGCGGTCCAGCTGCCCATCAGCGCGCTATTGTCCCCCTGCGGATCACCACGCACGCCCTTGCCGTAAACGTCGATGGCGATGCCGACATAGCCCATCGCGGCCAGCCGATCGGCGATGCCATTGTCGGCGGCGGTCTGCCCTGCCCAATTATGGGCAATCAGCACGGCGGGGTGCGGCCCCGGCCCGGCGGGCACGGCGATATAGCCTTCGCAGTCGGTTTCGGCATCGCGGTAGCTGAAGCTGGTCATCTCAATGTCCTTCCTGGGCTTTTCCCTCTCCCCCGGCGGGAAGGGTGCGTGTTTGTTTATGCGGCACCTTGCAACTGGTCGCGGATGATATGCCCGTCGCGCATCTCGATGACCCGGCTGCAACGTAACGCCAGTACCGGATCATGGGTGATCAGCACCAGCGTCGCGCCGGTTTCATCGAGCCGTTCGAACAGCATCTCAACGACGCTGTTGCCGGTCGCTTCATCCAGATTGCCGGTCGGTTCATCGGCAAAGATCAACGCCGGCCGCGCCGCGATGGCGCGGGCCAGCCCGACGCGCTGCTGTTCACCGCCCGACAATTGCGTCGGATAATGGTGCAGGCGATGACCGAGCCCGACGGCGAGCAGTTCAGCGCGCGCACGCTCTTCCGGATCGGCAAGCCCCGCCAGTTCGAGCGGGATCGCGACATTTTCGAGCGCGGTCATCGTCGGGATGAGGTGAAAGGCCTGCAGCACGATGCCGATGCGACCGCGCCGCGCCCGCGCCAGGCCATCCTCGCTCAGCGTCGAAAAATCCGCCCCCGCGACCAGCACCCGGCCCGATGTCGCCTGTTCCAGCCCCGACAGCACCGCCATCAGCGAGGATTTGCCCGAACCCGAGGGCCCCAGAATGGCAACACGCTCACCGGCGCCGACCGACAGCGTGGCCCCGCGCAACACATCGACCGCGGCGGTGCCGGTGCCAAAGCGGAGGGTGACATTCTGCGCATCGATCACGATATTGTCGGACATGCAGCTCCAGGAGATCAAGATGATGCGCAAGGCAGGGACGCGATATGGCAGTTTGCGACGGATTTACCAGTTGCTGCCGGCAATTTGTCTGACGCTGATGTCGCAGCAGGCGTCTGCCGCCCCAACGCACAGCGTTGCCACCGGGATGCCGCGTACCGTCGTCGCCTTTGGTGACAGTTTGATGGCGGGCTATCAACTGCGCCCCGGCGAAGGCTTTGCGCCACAACTCGAGGCCGCGTTGAAGGCCCGGGGCCGCGCTGTGACGGTGGTGCCGGCCGGGGTGTCGGGCGACACGACGGCGCAAGGCAAGGCGCGGATCAACTGGGTGCTGGCAGGGATGAAGGCGCGCCCTGATCTCGTCATCCTCGAATTGGGCGCCAATGACATGCTGCGCGGGCAATCACCCGCGATCGCCCGCGCCAATCTCGACGCGATGATCACCGCCTTCAAGGGCAAGGGCGCGCGCGTGCTGCTCGCCGGCATGTATGCCCAGCCGAACAATGGCCCCGCCTATCAAAAGCAATTCAATGCCATCTACCCGGGGCTCGCCAAGGCGCAGAGGATCGCGCTGTATCCATTCTTCATGGATGGCGTCGCCGCGGTGCCGGGATTGCAGCTTGCCGACGGGCTGCACCCCACCCCCAAGGGCGTGAAGATCATCGTCGCGCGCATCCTGCCGTTCGTCGAGCGCGAGCTTGACGCCTTGGGCAAATAACCCGTGCTGCGGCTGTTCGTGGCGCTGGAACTGCCGGTGGCGGTGCGCGACACCCTGCTCGCCAGCATGGGGGCCTTTGGCGGGAGCGTCATCGGCGCGCGCTGGCAGAGCGATGAACAACTGCACCTGACGCTGCGCTTCATTGGCGAGGTCGATCGCCATCAGGCTGCCGATATCGATGCGGCGCTGGGCACGGTGAACGTCCAGCCGTTCGATCTGGCCTTGGGTGAACCCGGCAGTTTCGAACGGCGCGGCCGCGCCGATTGCCTGTGGGTCGGCGTGCGCCCGCGCGACGCGGTGGCCGCGCTGGCGCAGCGCGTCGATACGGCGCTGGCCCGCGTCGGCATCGCGCCCGAAACCCGTGCCTTTGTGCCGCACATCACGCTGGCCCGGCTGGGGCGTGACGCCGGCAGCATTGCCGGTTTCCTGGCAAGACCCATCCCGCAACTGGCCTTTTCGGTCAGCGGCTTCGCGCTGTGGGACAGCCGCCTCGGCCATGGCGGCGCCGACTATGACGTCATCGCCCGCTATCCGGACCGCCGCGACCGGACAGGATGATCCTGACCGGACGCGCCGGGCACCGCCAGGCCGTCGCGCTGGCGCCCTAGGCGGCGTTGCTGACCGGGTCCTTCCAGCCGAGCACCGGCTTGCGTGCCGCGGCGGTCTCGTCGAGCCGGCGGCGCGGCGCCAGATGCGGGCTGGTGCGATAGGCATCGGGATCGGCGAGCATCCGTTGCGCAATCGAGCGCATCGCGCCGATGAGCTGGTCAAGGCTGGCCTTGCTCTCGGTCTCGGTCGGTTCGACGAGCATCGCGCCATGGACGACGAGCGGGAAATACATCGTCATCGGGTGGAAGCCTTCGTCGATCATGGCTTTCGCCAGATCGAGCGTGGTCAGCCCGGTGTCGTGGAGGAAATCATCGGAGAACAGCGCCTCGTGCATGCACGGACCGCTGGCGGCGAAGGGCGCGGTGTAGATGTCCTGCAAGCTGGCGAGGATGTAATTGGCGTTGAGCACCGCATCCTCGGCGACCTGGCGCAGGCCATCGGCGCCATGGCTCATCATATAGGCCAGAGCGCGGACGAACATGCCCATCTGGCCATGGAACGCCACCATGCGCCCGAACGACTGGCCATATTGCGGCGATTGCCGCGCCTGCAATTCTTCGACCAGTTCATAGCCATCGCGGGTCTTGCGCACGAAGGGCAAGGGCGCGAACGGCGCCAAGGCTGCGGAAAACACCACCGGGCCGGAGCCGGGGCCACCGCCGCCGTGCGGGGTGGAAAAGGTCTTGTGCAGGTTGATGTGCATGGCATCGACCCCGAGGTCACCCGGGCGCACCCGGCCGACGATGGCGTTGAAATTGGCGCCATCGCAATAGACAAAGGCGCCGGCGGCATGAACCGCGTCGCAAATGTCCTTCAAATCGGGTTCGAACAGCCCGCAGGTATTGGGGTTGGTGATCATCACCGCCGCCACATCGGGCCCCAGCCGCGCTTTCAGCGCATCGAAATCGACCCGGCCGCGCGCATTGGCGGGGATGTTTTCCACTGCATAGCCGCAGAACGCCGCCGTCGCCGGATTGGTGCCATGGGCGCTTTCGGGCACCAGCACGACCTTGCGCGCATCACCGCGCGCTTCCAATGCGGCGCGGATGGCGAGCATGCCGCACAGTTCGCCATGCGCCCCGGCCTTGGGCGACATCGCCACTTCGGGCATGCCGGTCAGCGTCTTCAGCCAGTAAGCCAGCGTGTCGATGAGCTGCAGCGCGCCCTGGACTGTGGCCTGGGGTTGCAGCGGGTGGATATCGGCAAAGCCCGGCAGCCGCGCCATCTTCTCGTTGAGCCGCGGGTTGTGCTTCATCGTGCACGAACCCAGCGGGAAGATGCCGAGATCGATACCGTAATTCTGCCGCGACAGCCGGGTATAGTGGCGCACGGTTTCGGGTTCGGACAGGCCGGGCAGGCCGATCGGCGCGGCACGGCCGAGACCGGCGAGGCGATCGGTTACCACCGGCACGGGATCAAGATCGACACCGCAGCGGTCGACCGCGCCGCGTTCGAACAGCAACGGTTCCTCAAGCATCAGCCCGCGGTTGCCGGTATAGGTTTCGGCGACCGATCCGGTGCCAGCGATCCGCGTGACGCGGCCCACAGTGTTCATGGTCATGAGCGCAGGCTCCAGGGTTCGGCGAGTTTGAAGGTCACTGTCGGCAGCCGGCGTTTCACACGAGCGCGGGCAACGAGGAAAACGATCGGGAGCAGTAAAAGGAACCAAAGGCTGACCTGCAGGAGCTGCCCGACGATAATGCCCAGCATGACGATACCAAACGACGCCGGATCGGCCGGACTGGTCCGTTGCAATGACGCTTTGCAGCTCTTGCAAATGTAGCGGTCGAAATCCGGCATTGAGGCGATTCGCATCAAATCGACAGGCACCCCGCAGGCGGGGCAACAGGCGGCCTCGGGCGCGCTCATGCCAGCACCTCGTCAAGCGCGTCTTCGAAAGCGTCGAAATCCGCATCGGTGGCGGTTTCGGTGACCGCGACGATCATGCCGCGTTCGAGTTCGCTCACCCCCGGGTAGAGCCGGCCGAGCGAGATACCGCCGAGCACGCCCTTGTCGGCGAGTTTCCTGATCACCGGGCGCGCCTC
>CAJAHV010000268.1 GCA_903939555.1 uncultured Alphaproteobacteria bacterium
AGCCATGTCGGTGGCAGCTGGCGGTGTGGCAGGCTCTGCTGCCACGGCACTGGCCTTGCCGACCTTGCCCGCTGGTTCACTGCCGCCAGCCATCAACAGCCTGGCGCCCCGAATGGTCAGCCCCCGATCATGCAGCAGGGACCGAATGGTTTCGAGAAGCGCCATGTCGGCAGGGTTGTAATAGCGCCGGTTGCCGGCCCGCTTCAGCGGTTGCAGTTGAGGAAAGCGGGTTTCCCAGAAGCGCAGCACATGTTGCGGCACACCGACGATGTCCGATGCCTCACCAATGGTGCGAAAGGCGCGATCGGATTTTTCAGTCGCGCCTATCATATGGCCTGGTTCATCTCCGTACAATCATGACCCTGTGGTCATGATTTCGTATTGATCGCTTCGCGCAGCAACTGGCTGGGCCGGAAGGTCAGCACGGTGCGCGGCTGGATCGGCACTTCGACGCCGGTTTTGGGGTTTCGGCCGATACGCAGGCCCTTTTTGCGCAGCATGAAGCTGCCGAACGACGATATCTTGACGTTATCGCCGGCGAGCAGAGCGTCGCTGATCCGGTCGAGCACTGTTTCGACGAGCGCTGCCGACTCGATACGCGACAGGCCGATTTCGGTATGTACCGCGTCCGATAATTCAGCGCGCGTAAGGCTACCGGCGGCAGTCGATGCAGTTGTCGTTTTTGGCATTACTTGAGGACTCCCCAACCCCGATTATGCCACTAACGAAAAATTAGTGCTTCTTCAATACCGTAGTTACCACCGTACGGCGGCAGCGCCCCAGGTGAAACCGCCGCCCATGGCTTCCAGCAACAACAAATCACCAGTCTTGATGCGACCATCGCGCACCGCGGTATCGAGCGCCAGCGGCACCGATGCCGCCGATGTGTTGGCATGCGCCTGTACTGTCACGATGACCCGGTCGAGTGGCAGGTTGAGCTTGCGCGCCGTGCCTTCGAGTATTCGCAGATTGGCCTGGTGCGGGATGACCCAGGCGACATCGTCGGCGGCCAGCCCGGCAGCGGCGAGCGTTTCGGTCATTACATTGGCAAGGTTGGTGACGGCATGGCGAAAAACCTCGCGGCCTTTCATGCGCAGCTTGCCGGTGGTGCCCGTCGACCCCGGACCGCCATCGACATAGAGCAGGTCGTTGTAGCGGCCGTCGCTGTGCAGGCGATGGGCGAGAATGCCATGGTCAGCGGCGGTACCGGTGCCGGTTTCGGCGCGCAGCACCACGGCACCGGCGCCATCGCCGAACAGAACGCAGGTGGTGCGATCCTCCCAATCGAGCAGTCGCGAAAAAGTTTCGGCACCGATGACCAGCGCGGTGCGGTGCGCGCCCGACGTCAGCAGCGCATCGGCGACCGACAGGGCATAGAGAAACCCGGAACAGACCGCCGCGATATCGAAGGCGACGCCATGCGTCATGCCCAGTTTGTGCTGGATGACGGTGGCACAGGCGGGAAAGGTCTGGTCCGGCGTCGCGGTGGCGACGATGATGAGGTCGATATCAGCGGGGGACAGCCCGGCACTGTCGAGGGCGCGACGAGCGGCGGCAGTGCCGAGATCGGAGGTGAATTCACCCTCGGCGGCGATATGGCGCTGGCGGATGCCGGTGCGTTCGACAATCCACTCGTCGCTGGTATCGACTGTCGCGGCGAGTTCGGCATTGGCGAGCACGCGAGCCGGCAGATAGCTGCCAGTGCCGATGATCCGGGCGCGTATCATGCCGCTGTCATTTCCCCGTTTCCGCCAGCACGTCCGGGCGGTGCGCGCGGAAATTGGCAAGATCATCGGCGATCCGGTCACCGACGCGGCCGATGATGAGATCGTGCGCCACGCCGATGGCATTGGCGATGCCACGGACATTGGCCGAACCATGACTTTTGACCACAAGTCCGTTGAGACCGAGGAAAACCGCGCCATTATGGGCGTTTGGATCAAGATGGGTGCGCAATGCCTGCAGGGCGCTGCGCGAAAAGAAATAGCCGATCCGGGTCAGCCAGGTCGATCGAAAGGCGTGGCGCAACAGGCCGTTGACGAGCTTGGCGGTGCCTTCGGCCGTCTTCAGTGCAATATTGCCGGAAAACCCGTCGGTGACGATGACATCGATATCGCCCTGGCCGATCTTGTCGCCTTCGACAAAGCCTTCGAAACGCATCGGTAGCCGGGCGCCGCGCAGCAGCGTGGCAGCATCGCGCAATTCGTCGGTGCCCTTCAGTTCTTCCTCACCGATGTTGAGCAAGCCGACGCGCGGCGTTTCAAGCCCGAGCACGGTGCGCGCAAAGGCTGCCCCCATGACGGCAAACTGCACGAGATTTTCGGCATCGCATTCGGTGTTGGCGCCCAGATCGAGCACCGCCACATCGTTCTTGAGGGTCGGCAGCAGCGCGGCGAGTGCCGGGCGGTCGATACCGGGCATGGTACGCAGCGCAAACAGCGCCATTGCCATCAGCGCGCCGGTGTTGCCGGCCGATACGGCGGCGTGTGCCTCGCCATCCTTGACGGCCTGGATCGCCATGCCCATCGACGAGGTGCGCGACCGGCGCAGCGCCTGGCTGGGCCGGTCAGTGCCGAGCACGACATCATCGGTATGGACGACAACCGCAGACGCCGACAGGCGCGGACACCGGACAAATTCGGCGCGGATGCGCGCTTCGGGGCCGTGCAGACGGAAGCGCAGCGCCGGATAGCGTTCCGACGCGACTTCCGCAGCGGCCATGACATCGGGCAGGCCCGCGTCACCTCCCATCACGTCAAGCGCGATGAGGGGATTGTTGACGGGCTTGACGGTCATGCTGTCGGTGCGCGCCCCCACTGGCCCCGGACTGATCGCAATCGGATCAGGCCTGGATTTCGACGATTTCGCGACCGTTATAGTGACCGCAGGCGCCGCACAGGTTGTGCGGCAGCTTCAATTCACCGCAATTCGGGCATTCCTGGAACGCCGTAGCGGTCAGGGCATGGTGGCTGCGGCGCATGTTGCGCTTGGAAGGGCTGGTCTTGCGTTTGGGAACGGCCATGCGGCACCTGTCATCTTTGGCGTTGGTACGGGCAACTCAGCGGCAGCATCAGGATGGACAAACCACCATCAACCACCCCGGGGTAAACGCCCGAGTTGAGTGAACGAGCGGCTATAGGGATTTTTCGCCCGTGCGCAAGTGGAAAGGGGGCAGGGCACGCGGCGGGGCAATGTCGGGCCGCATGGCAAGCACGGGGGAGACGGGCGGCAAAAGCGGTTGTAAGGAAGCTACGTGCTGACCCTGATCGACATTCGCAACATCGTGCTGATCGAAGCGTTGACGCTCGATTTTGCTTCGGGCCTATCGGTTCTGACCGGCGAAACCGGCGCGGGCAAATCGATCCTGCTCGATGCGCTGGGGCTGGCGCTGGGCGGTCGCGGCGATCCGGCGCTGGTGCGCAGCGGCGCTGATTCGGCGCGGGTCACCGCCGAGTTCGATGTGCCGGCCAGCCATCCGGCGCGGCTGCTGCTCGCCGGCAATGATATCGACATCGATGGCAGCATCATCGTGCGCCGCCAGATCAAGGCCGATGGTGGCAGCCGGGCCCATATCAACGATCAGCCGGTATCGGCGACGCTGCTGCGGGAGGTTGGCGCGCTGCTCGTCGAAATCCATGGCCAGTCGGATGATCGCGGCCTGTTGGCGGCGCGCGGCCACCGCGCCCTGCTCGATAATTTCGGCGGGCTGGCGGGCCGGCTGGCGGCGGTGCGCCGGGCCTGGGCGGCGCTGGCAGCGGCGCGCGCCGCCGAGGCGGAGGCCGCTGAACGACTGGAAGCCGATGCGCGTGATCGCGAATGGCTTGACCATGCCATCGCGGAACTGGCGACGCTGGGTGCCGAACCCGGTGAGGAGGACATGCTCGCCCAGGCGCGCGCCGCGATGCAGAAGGGCGCGCGGTTGACCGATGATCTTGCCGCCATCGATGCGCTGCTCGGGGGGCATGACGGTGGTTCGGCCCGGCTGGCGCAGGCGGCGCGCCGGCTTGACCGGATCGCAGTGGAGCATCCGCTGCTCGGTGAAGCGCTCGAAAGCCTTGATCGTGCGCTGGTCGAAGCCGGCGAGGCGGAGGCGCGGCTGGCAGCGGCGGTGCAGGCGCTCGATGCCGATCCGGCCCGGCTGGAGGCGACCGAGACACGGCTGTTCGAATTGCGCGCCATGGCGCGCAAGCATCGGGTCGAAGCCGATGCGCTGCCGGCGCTGGCGCAAACCCTGCAGGCGCGGGCGGCCGCGCTGGTCGCCGGCACCGACGGGCTGCGTGCGCTGGCGCGGATGACGGCGGCGGCGACGGCGGA
>CAJAHV010000269.1 GCA_903939555.1 uncultured Alphaproteobacteria bacterium
GACACCCTCGCCGACGAACAGCACCCCCGGCCCCGGCGCGACATCATGGCTGACGCGGTGAACATCCCAGGTCGGCGCCATTATCGGCAACATGTCGGCGGTGCCGGTTTCAACGAACATCGGCCGCGCCATCGTCTTCCAAAGACCGGCGGTGAACGCCGGCGGAAGCGGGCCGGACAGACCGGCGATTATCGCCGGCGTAAGCGGGCCGGGCGGCGACCAGGCAATGACCGCCTCGACGGCCGCTTCGGGTGCGCCACCGGCACCGCCGAGCATCTGGGCGATCAGCGCGCCATAGCTGTGGCCGGCGGCAATCACCGGCAACCCCGCAGCGACCCCTTCGGCAATCAGCCCGCGCATATCGGCCAGTCGCAGCGGAATACCCTGTTCGCGCGGGATCTTTCCGCCGCCGGGATGGTCGGGCGAATCAGCATGGGTGGGCGCGCAGACACGAAAACCGGCCGCCGCCAGCGCGCCGCACAGCCGGTCATATTTGGCACCACTGCTGTTAGCGCCGTGCGAGAAGGGAATGAAACCGCGCGGCTTGCCCGGCGGTTGCCAGCGCCGCACCGGCACCTGGCGACCATCGGCGAGGACGAGCGTGCCGTCCTGCGCAAGCGGTGCTGCCACGGCAGCACCGCCAATCAGGCTAGCCGCAACGCCGCCAGCCATGACCAGACGCCGGTCGATCACGCGACGCGATGCAATCGCTGACGCGATCCGGTGCCGGCCAGCGGCCGTGTCCGGGTCGCGGCGGGCGACATCAGTAACGCACCGTGCCGGTCAGGCCGAACGTACGCCGTTCGCCGATCGCCGGCACATAAGAGGCAGACAACGCCCCACCGGTGCCGATCAGGAACAGTGACGACGCAACATATTTCTTGTCGGCGAGGTTCTTGACATAGGCGTTGAACGAGAAGCGCCCGACGGTGACTCCGGCGGCGGCGTTGAGCAACAGGCGATCCGGCACATAGGCCAGATTGGCTTCATCGACATAAGACTTGGTCTGGTAGGTGACGTCACCACGCGCGAACCAGCTGTTGTCATTGCCGAACTTGCCATCGAAGGTCAGGCCGGCACGAGCATCGAATTCGGGGATGCGCTCGATCTGGTTGCCGCCGATCGGCAGCACCTTGGTCAACGGCCCCTGCACGGTGGTGCAGACGATGCCATCGCAATTGCCCGATGCGCCAAAACGCTGCGACACGGTATCAGCAGTGTAGCGCGAGCGGTTGTAGCTGGCGCCGAAATCGAAACGCACGCCGCGGCTGACTTTCCAATTGCCTTCGACTTCGACCCCGTTGACCTTCACGCCGCCGATATTGCCGATAAGAGACGGCACGATGGCGATGAACGAGGCCGGCGGCGCGCCGTTGGCCAGAAGGCGCACGGCGTTGGTCTGCAGATTGCTCCAGTCGGTATGATAGGCGGCAAGGTTGATGGTCAGCTGGTTATCGAAGAAGCTGTTCTTCGTGCCGATTTCGTAGGTCCAGTTGGATTCATTGCCATAAGTCTGCTGCGGCACGAACGGCACGTTGCCGTTGAGCCCGCCCGACTTCACACCGCGCGCCACCGAGGCATAGACCATGTTGTTGTCGGTCGGCTTCCAGGTGACACTGCCGCGCGGCGTCACGAAGCTGGTGTTGCGCTGCAGATTGGGCGGTGTCAGCGTCTGGAGGCCGGTGTTAGGCGCCGCCTGACGGACCAGGAAGTCGATGATGTTCTGGTCTTCATACGTATAGCGACCCTCGGCGGTGATCTCCAGCTGGGGCGTGGGCGCATAGGCGACGAACGCATAGATGCTCATGATATCTTCGTCGCGCTGCAGGTAGGTATTGCGTTGGAAGAAGTTGGACGGGAACGCCAGACCCGGCCCGATCGGGAAGAAGGAGCTCGGATCGGGTGGGGTCAGCGAATTCGGCGGTGCAACTTCGCTGCCGTTCGAATCAATGTCCTTGGTCTTGGAATAGTTGGCGCCGACCAGCGCGCGCAGCGGGCCGCCGTCATCATAACTCAAACGCACTTCATGGCTGTAGCCCTTGAAGCTGGAATCATTGCCCGACGAATCGAACAGCGTGCCAAAATTGGTGCCGAACAACACCAGCGGGATCAGCGGGTTGCGGGTGGGCGACCCACGCGCATTGACCTTGGCCTGGGTGTAGCCGAACTGGTACGAAGCGCTGATCGGGCCTTCAGGCGCCCATTCGACCTTGGCTGAAACGATTTGGGTCGGGCCCTTCAGGCCATAGGCGCGCGGATCGCTGATCAACCCCGGCGTGCGGACTTCGCCCGGCGCCAGCTGCGGGAGCGGCGGGATTTCACCCACGAAAAGGCGGTTTTCGCGGACGCCGGAGATGTTGGTAAGCGGCGAGGCGTTGAGCGTGTTGAACGCCGAGCCGCTGCCCGAGGTCGAGAGCGCATAGTTCGGCTGGCTGTCAATGCTGCGCTCGGTGCGGATATACATCGCATCGATGGTCAGGCTTTCGACCGGCTTGGCGACGACGCGGACCTGATAGGCTTCCTTGTTCCAGCCGCCCAGGTTGCCCCGCGTTGCAGCGCCTTTTTCATTGGCGAGCGGGTGGTCATTTTCCCAGGTGCCGTCGAACTGCGAATGCGCGACCGACGCCATCACCGCCAGCTTGTCCTTGATGATCGGGATGCTGACAAAGGCGCGGGCATCATAGCGGTCATAGGTGCCGATGGTGCCGCTGATTTCGGCTTCGATATCGGTCAGGCTGGGTGCACGCGACGTGAGGTTGATCGCGCCGGCAAAGGCGTTGCGGCCGTAAAGCGCCGACTGCGGCCCCTTGATGACTTCCAGCCGGTCGATCTCGATCAATGACTGGTCGATCAGGTAGCCGCGCTGAAGATAGATGCCATCGATATAGACGGGCACGTTCTGCACCGGCGAGGTCGTGCGCAGGTTCGTCTGGCCGCGGATCGCCGGCTGGATGACCAGCGGCGTAATCGCTTCGAAGCTGAAACCCACGGTACGGTCGGCGACATCGGAAAGGTCATCGATGCCCTGGCGCTTGAAATCCTGCGCTGTCAGCACGCTGACCGCCAACGGCACGTCCTGCAGCCGTTCATCGACGCGGCGGGCGGTGACCGTGATGGCGTTGGCATCATCTGCTTCGGCGGCGGCAATCGCAGCCGGTGCAGTCTGGGCTTGCGCAGTCTGGGCTTGCGCGGTCTGGGTCGGCACAGTCGTAGCGCCGAGGATCAACGCAAACATACTTGCGCTATGCCGAATGACAGTCCGATTTTTCATGATGCCCCTCATTGATACGATCATATTGCTAACGATTTGCCGTCGAAGCTTTTGCCACACTGCCTGTCCGACTTGTCGCTAAACAGTCATGATTGCCGCACAGATAGGCCATCTTCACGCCGTCTATCCGGCTAGCGGATATCAATCGGGTGTTTTTGCCCCAGTTCGCCCGCAATCGCCCGAGCAGTGTCCTGCAAAGCCGTAACGAAACGGCCCTCCGCTTCCGCCATGCTGACCGCCGAGGCAAAGAAGATCAGCGCCAGCGCGCCGACCACCCGGTCGTTCTGGAACAACGGCACGGCGACCGACGAGGTCTTGCCCGGCGTGGCGGTATAGGCGTTGCGCGCCTGTGTGGCGAAACCGCGCGTCCTGATATCGGCGAGCATGCGTTCATTGCTCGTCAACAGCACCGCCATGCGTTCGGCGGGCCCATCGAGCTGGCGCAGGCCCTGCAACACGCCGCGGCGTTCCTCCTCCTCGCAGAAAGCGAGATAGGCCTTGCCGGTCGAACATTCGATGATCGGCAGGGTGAAGCCGGGAACATAATTGTGCAGGGTCAGGCTGGTCAGCTTGTGGGTCGAATCGCGCACCATCATTACCGGGCCGACGCGGGTGGTAACGCTCACCGGCCAGGCGAGTTTGTTGGTCAGGGCAACGATATGCGGCCGGGCAACCGCGACGAGATCGCTTTCATCCTGAAACCCGAAGCTCAAGGTGCGAACCAGCGCCGTCGGGCGATAGCGTTTGCGCGCCGGTTCACGCTCGATCATGCCCTCATCCATCAGCGTCTGCACGATGCGGCAGGCGGTAGGATAGGGAATTTGCGCGGAGCGGCATATCTCCATCATCGTCACCGACCCACCGCGGTTGACCGCCTGCAACACGGCCAATCCGCGGCTGATCGCGCGCACATTGCCATCGCGTTCCACGCTTGTTGTTGCTGCCAATGCCATCCCCCCTCTGCTTGACCTATCCGGCTGCCGGATAGTCTATTGCGCTGGCGCTTGATGTCAAAGCCGCCGGGTGGTCACCTGACGGTTGAAACCTGTTGACACCCCGGAGACACGCCATGGAACGCCGTGATTTTCTAACCCTGACCGGCGCCGCCATAGCGGCCGGTGCCCTGCCGGCGGCGGCTAGCGCGCGCAGCGGCACTGATCCGGCAACGCTCAAAGGGCCCTATCTCGACCTGATGACGCCGAACGGCAACATGCAGGCCTGGGCGCGGCTGCTCGGCAACATCGACATGAAATCGACCAAATATGGCTGGGCACAGGGCCTGATCCAAGGCGTTCGCCCCGGCGAGGCGATCCGCGACATCTGCGGCTTCACCATGATGTCGTGCGCCCGCTTGCTGCCGCATGAAAGCGGCATCGGCTATCGCAAGATCCTGCGCGAAGTCGGGCTGTATACCGATCTCAAATCGGGCGAGATCATCACCGAGATGGTCAATCCCTATCTCAATGAAACCGTCAAGGTCGTGCCGATCACCAACGATCCCTTCAACCACACCATCACCGAATTCGCACCGCAACCGCCCAGCTATGGCGGGCTCAACCGCGCCGCGCCGCCACCGGTACCGCTGCAACTCGACTGGACCCGGCGCGGCGACACGCTGAACCTGTTCAGCCACATCAACCTGTTCTACCCGTCATCGCTGCCGCCGGCGAAATGGCCGCGCGAAAACGCCAATCCGTTCAATCAGGTGACCGAAACCTTCCTCTACCAGATCCCCTGGGCCGACATGCAGAACGCCAAGAAGACCAGCGTCGAATATGGCGGCACCTGGGCGCGCACGACGCCGTGGCTGCCGTGGCTGTTGATGGGGCCGACGCCCGGCCATTGCCAGTATGCGACCTTCATGGGCGCTTTTGACGATATCAACCGCATTGACCGCAAGACGCTCGATTATGTCGAAAAGCATCATCCATTGTATCTGAAGGCCCCCGAAAAATGGGTCGACCCCAGCCTGTCGAGCCTGGAACTCTACGCCCGCACCCAGACGCCCGCCCCGGTCCCCGCCGGCCAGCCGGTGCCGCGCGCGCCGGAGCCTGAACTGCCGGCCTGGTACAAGGCGATGATGGCGAAGCAACCGGGCTGACGCCCAACTCCAGCCTGTCACCCCGGGCTTTACCTGGGGTGACAAATGGGGCGCTCCTCAATCCGAAGCCGGATAGCGCCCCAGCGTCAGCAGCAAGAGCGGCGCGACCAGAAACGTCACCCCCGCACCGATCAGCGCCGGGTCGTAACTGCCATAAACGCCATGGATATGCCCGAACACCGGCGGTGCCAGCCCGGTCGCCGCCAGTACGCCGCCGATCTGCACACCATAAATGAAGCCGTAATTCTTCATGCCGAAATAGCGCCCAGCCATGAAGGCGATCAGGTCGAACTCCGCGCCCGCCGCCAGCCCAACCAGCGCCGCCGCCAGCCCGATCACCAGCCCGGGCGGCAATGTGTCACCGATCAACAGGAAGCAGGCGAGCGCCGGGACGGCGAGGAACCCCACCGCCACCAGCGGCGCCCAGAAGCGGTCGAGCAGGATGCCAGCGATAATCCGCCCACCCATCACCGAAAGGCCCGAAAAGCCGGCGTAAAGTGCCGCCGTCACCGGATCGAGACCACGGTCGGTGAGCAACGGCACCAGATTGGGGATGACCCCGGCCACCCCGAAGGTGACCGCCGAAAACACCAGCAGCATCGTCCAGAAGCGTCGATCACGCAGCGCCTCGCCGCGCGTCGCGCCGGTCAGCGGCGGCGCGCCATCGGCTGGCGCCGGTGCATCGCGGAACAGCCAGGCGACCAGCGGCAGCGCCAGCACGATCACCGAACCCCCGAGCAGCAGATAGGCAGTCTGCCAGTCGCGCACCGCGATCACCGCTGTCATTGCCGGTGGAGCCAGCACCGCGGCAATGCCGGTGCCGAACAGCGCCAGGCCCAGCGCCGCGCCGCGCGCCTTGTTGAACCAGCCGCTGATGCCGCGCGTCCAAGTCACCTGCCCGGTACCCGAGCCCAACAGCGCCACCAGCATCCAGCCGGCATACCAGCCATACAGGCTGGTCGCGATGAACGGCAGCGCCATCAGCCCGATGCCAAGCCCGAGCATGGACAGCAGCGCCACCGGCCGCGCGCCAAATCGATCGATCGCTGCTCCCCACAACCAGGTCACCGCCAGCACGCCGAGCATCTGCACGGCAAAGCCCCATTGGATTGCCTCGCGGCTCCAGCCCGTGGCCGCCGCCACCGGCTTCAGGAACACGCCGAGCGTATAAAAGGGCAGCGCCGAGATGGAAAAAGCAGCGCCAATGGCGCCGCCGACGATGATCGGCCAGCCGCGCCGGAATTCTGCCTGTGCACTCATCCTGCCACCCCTATTGTCCCGCACCATTGCAACCGACATCGCCATCGCCGCGCTGCGATGCGCCCGGCCGCCGCCAAAACTCCGCCCTGCGGACAAAGGCTTCAACCAGACGACAGGCGCGCCTCGACCCGCTATCCCTAGCCGCATGGCAGTGATCAGCGAAACCCCCGGCGAAATCCTCGCCACCTACCCGGTCGTCATCATTGGCGGCGGCGCCTGCGGCCTGACCGCGGCGCTGGCGGCGCGCGATGCCGGGGTGGAGGTGCTGGTCATCGAACGCGACCCGGCGCCGCGCGGCACCACCGCCATGTCGACAGGGCTGGTCCCGGCCGCCGGCACGCCCGACCAATTGGCCGCCGGCATCGCCGACAGCCCGGTAACGCTGGCCGACGACATCCTGCGCAAGGCCAAAGGTGGCGACCCCGCCATCGCGCGCAAACTCGCCGAGGAATCAGCCGCCACCGTCACCTGGCTGCGCGACGCGCACGGCGTGCCCTTCAGCCTCGTCACCGGCTTTCTCTACCCCGGCCACAGCGTCATGCGGATGATGGGCACCCCCAACCGCACCGGCGAGGAACTGATGGCGGCGTTGCAATCCGCCTGCACGACCGCCGGTGTCGACATATTGACCGATGCCACCGCCGCCGATCTTGTCACCGATGCCGACCGCCGCGTTACCGCCGTCATCGTCACCCGCCCGGATGGCGCGCGCGAGGCGATTGGCTGCGCCGCGCTCATTCTCGCCTGCTCGGGCTTCGGCGGCAATGCCGACATGGTCGCCCATCATATTCCCGACATCACCGGCGCGGTGTTCCACGGCCACCCCGGCAACAAGGGCGACGCCATTGCCTGGGGGCAGGCGCTCGGCGCCGCCACCGCCGATATGGATGCCTATCAGGGCCATGGCGGGCTGGCGCATGGCCATGGCATCCCGATCCTGTGGCCGCTGATCATGGAGGGCGGTTTCCAGGTCAACCGGCTCGGGCAGCGTTTTTCCAACGAAGCGCTGGGCTATTCCGAACAGGCAGCCAAGATCATCGCCCAACCCGAAAAACAGGCGATCAGCATTTTCGATGCGCGCTTGCACCAACTGATGCTCGGCTTTGACGATTATCGCGATGCCCTTGCCGCCGGCGCGGTTGTCGAGGCCGCCGATGCGCCGGCGCTCGCGGCAGCCACCGGCTTGCCCGAAGCGGCGCTGGCCGCGAGCATCGCCGATGTCGCCGCGATGACACGCGGCGAGCGGCCCTGCCCCTTCGGCAGGGATTTCACCGGCAAGCCCGAATTGGCACCGCCATGGCGAGCGGCGCGGGTGACCGGTGCGCTGTTCCACACCCAGGGCGGGCTCGTCGTCGATGGCGAGGCGCGGGTGCTGGGCAGCGATGGCCGGCCGCTGCCCAATCTGTTTGCCGGCGGCGGCGCCGCGCGCGGGGTGTCAGGCGCCGGCGCGGCAGGCTATATTGCCGGCAACGGCCTGTTGACCGCGACAGGTTTCGGACGGCTGGCGGGGCGCGCCGCGGCATTGCAGACAGGAGGACGCTTGTGAAGAACATCGCCGACCAGACCGATCATGCCGGGCTGTTGAAGGGCGGGCACGACGACCGCGCTGCGCAGGATTTCGCCTTCACGCTGCGCAACATCGTCACCTCTGACCTGATGCCGGCCAACCGCGTGGTCTATGACCGGCGCGTCGCCCCGGCCTTTCGCCGTGCCACCGGCGCCGCGCCTGCCACCCCGGCGCAGGTACGCCAGGGCATGGGCGCCGACAGCTGGTACAAATTCTATCTGTCGGCACGGCGCACCTCGCAGGAACTGATCTGGTCCAGCGTCATCCCCGCCGTCGAACGCGGCACGCCGACCGCACCCACCGCGCCGGCGGGCGGCAGCGTGACCCTCGCGCCTGCCGATTTCGTGCCGCCGCGTTACATCTCGGCCATCGACATCCATTGCATGCCCGGCGGCTATTGCGCCGACCGTGGTGACGGCGATGAAGCAGCGGGCGCGGTCTATGATCGCGGCGTCTATCTCTACATGTCGGGCCTGATGGGGCCGATGAACGACGCCGTCGGGCAATTGGCGGCGCGCTGGCTGCAATCGCGTCTGCCCGGCTTCGCGCCGGCGAACATTCTCGATCTCGGCTGCGGCGTCGGCCATTCGACCCTCGCCTATGCCGGCGTCTGGCCGGATGCCGAACTCCATGGTCTTGATTGCGGGGCAGCGCTGTTGCGCTACGGCCATCGCCGCGCCGAAGCGCTGGGCGTGCCGGTGCATTTCCAGCAGGGCGATGCCGAACATACGCCCTATCCGGATGCCAGCTTCGATCTCGTCACCAGCCATATCGTGCTGCACGAAACCAGCACGCGCGCGCTGCCCGCCATATTGAAGGAATGCCACCGCCTGCTCAAACCCGGCGGCGTCATGCTGCATATCGACCAGCCGCGCTTCGATGACAGCGATCCTTATGCGACCTTCCTGCAGGAAAACGAGACCTATTATAACAATGAACCCTTCTGGCGGCAGTATCGGCGCATCGACCTCGCCGCCGTCGCCGAAAAGGCCGGTTTTGCCACCGATGCCATCGACAGCGACATCCTGTCGGCCGCCGTCGTCCAGCAGAGCCAGAACAACGAAAAAGCCGCCCCCGATGCCGCGGCCCGCAAGCGCGGCTTTTCCGTCCTCCTCGCCCGGAAGTCCGCATGACCAGCGAAATGTCGCCGTTGCCGCGCTTTGTTGCCGGCGCCCGCCCGGGCTTTCACACCGAACCGGCGATCGACCGGCTTGTCGCCATGGTGCTGGCGCTGACCCGCGAAGTGTCGATGCTGCGCGACCGCGTCGATACGCTGGAGATTCTCGGCGAACAGGCCGGCTGGCTCGGCGCCGAGGCGGTGGAAACCTATGTACCGCCGTTGCCGGTGCGTCAGCGCCGCGAAGCCGGGCGCGAGGCGATGATCGGCCGGGTGCTCGCGATCATGGCCGAGGAAATCGCCGATCTGGAAGCCGGTGAGACCGATGACAGCTATTGGGCGACGGTATCGGGGATCGAAAAAGGCGAAGTCTGAGCTCCGCTGTCACCCCGGGGTTGACCAGGGATGACCCCATGCTTTCGGGTGGACCGACTTACAGCCCCAGCGCCCCGGGGTTGAGAATATCGTGCGGATCGAGCGCTGCCTTGATGGCCCGCAACAGCATGACGCTCGCCGCATTGCGGCCGGGCAGCAGCGGATAGACCTTGCCGATCTGCAAGTGCGCGCCGCCATGCGCGTGCATCAGGTCGATGACATCATGCTTCATGCGGTCGACCTCGGCCCGCGCCGCGCTGCTTGGCGCATAGGCCGGCAGTTCAGCCAGATGCGCCGCCGGCACCATGCGGTCATGAAAGATCGTTCGCGCATCCGGCCAGTAAAAGGTCGGTTCATAGATGAATGCTGATGCGCCGACCGCCATGAACATGGCACCGGTGAAGATGCCGTGCGCGTCCATCGCCGCCCGATTATCAGCCCAATAGGCTATCAGCGCGCGATGAAAGCTTTTCACCCGGTCGTGCGGCAACAGCGTGTGCATCGGCACCCAGCGCTCGCCCTTGGGGCCAAGCGTGTTGGTCAGCGGCGCAAAGGGCATGCCGCGCACCACCGTCGGCACGATATTGGCGATTTCCGCGCCATGGGCGGCCCCGATACGTTTGATCGCGGCGATTTTCGCCCGGGCCTCGGCCGGGTCGACACCATCGGCGAGATAGTGCACCGCATAGGTCGCGGCCTGCAATTCGCGGTCGCCGGTGATCGCCATCTTCGCCAGGCTTTTCACGCCGCTGCGCAAGGATGTTGCGGATTTCATCACGTTCATGGCGATCTCGGCCTTGGCGCCGACGCCGTCCTGGCGGCCGATCTGGCCCTGCTGCAACGTCGCATCGAGGCCAAAATTTTCATCGTCGATGGCTTCGATGGCGATCAGCCGCATCGCTTCGTGCATGGCATCGAAGCTGACGAAGCTGAAACTGGCTGCCTCGAACGCCTCGCGGCGCTTGATGAGTTTCAGGGTGATACGCGCCTTGACGCCCAGCGCGCCGCAATCACCAGTAAACAGCCCGGCGAGATCGGGGCCGAAATGCCGGAAAAATGCAACACCATTCGCGCTGCCGGCGCTGCCCGTCGACAACAAGTCGCCGGTGCCGGTGATGATATCGATGTTGAGCAGACTTTCGGCCGAAACGCCGCTGCCATGGCTGACGCTGTTCTGCGAGATTGAACCGCCGATCGTCGCGGCCAGCCCCGAAAACGGCCCCCAGAACGGTGTGCGCAGCCCGCGCGCCTTGAGCGCTTCATACAGTTCGGCCCAAGTCACCCCGGCCTCGACCGTCACCACGGCATTATGTGCGTCGATGGCGATTGCCTTCAACCGGCTGGTATCGATCGTCACCCCGCCGGGGCGGCTGTGCAGATAGCCATCGGTGTAGCTGGCACCGCCGCCGCGCACCGTGATCGGCGCGCCGGCCGTGGCACAAGCCACCACCACGGCCTGCAATTCGGCCACGCTGCCCGGCTGCGCGACGGCCACCGGGATTTCGCCAGCGTTGAAGACATCGGTGGCATGGAAGCGCCGGTCGGCGGCATCGGTCAGCACATGATCGGCACCCACCGCTGCCACCAGCGCTTCGAGTAGTGACGGGGCGTTGCGCGGCAGCGTCATGGTCAGTTCTTCGCGATATCGTCGATGGTGGCGGAGAACCGGTCGGCGGTATCGGCCTCGGCGGCTTCGGCGGCGTCCTTGCGCGCCAGATAATACAGCCGGGTCAGAAAGGCCTGCCGCCGGGCTTCGCGTTCCTCCAGCACAGCCTGTGGTGGCTGATAGGCCTCGATTGCCGCGGCAAGGCCATTATCGGCGGCAACGCGTTCCACCGTATCGAGCCGGTCGCGCAGCACGCTGAACTCCTCGGCGAGGACGAGGATCATCGACATGGCCTGGTCCATCGCCGGGTCGGCATAGAATTGCGGCCGCTTGCCGCGCGCGTCGCGCCGCATGCTCATTCCGCCTTCTCCGCGATCAACACTTCCCAGCCGCCGCCCGGGGCATATTCACCAGCGGTGAATTCGCGCTCGGCCAGCGTCTCCGCAGCTTTGGTGGTATAGCTTTCATCGGCGGCGGCAAATTCCATGATTGCCATCGGCGCGGTGTCGAAGCGCGGCGCTGCAAAGCCCGAAGCCTTGGCCAGCGCGATCTGGTCGATCTCGCGCATTGCCCCCCAGAAGGGTTCGTTGTTGAACCATGTTTCATTGTCGAGAATGAACTGGGTGAACGGGTCCATCAGGTCGAACGGCGGCAGATCGGCATGGATCATCACACCGCCAGGAGCGAGCAAGCGGTGGCATTCACGGATGATGGCGGGCATCGCCTTGCCGCTGGTTTCGTGCAGCAGGATGTGGCTGACGATCAGGTCGAAACTGCCGTCCGGGAAGCCGGTGGCGCTGGCATCGCGCTGCAGAAAGCCTACCGCCTGGCCCAAACCGGCAGCGCGGGCATGGGCATAGCGTATCTGCGGTGCCGCCACATCGATGCCGATGACGTCGGCATCGGGAAAGGCTTCCTTGAACGGCAGGGTCGAATGGCCAACGGTGCAGCCCATGTCGAGAATGCGCTTCGGCTTGAAATCCGGCATCTTGCGGCGGATGTAATTGGCGACCGAGCGGCCCATGTCGTCGTTGGTCGGGCCCATATAGCCCATGGCATAAAGATAGACGCCGCGATCATAGAGCGCGCCGGCCGCTATCTCGCCCGCTTCCGCCCCGGCGGCGTCGCCGCCAAGACCAGCATACCCACCCGGCATGCAATGAATGTCGAGCGCGGTCACATAGCGCGGCGTCGGGAAATCATCGCGGGTTTCAAGCGGCGCCGGATTCTGCGCCGACAGCGCTTTCGCCCGCGCCTCGATCTCGGGCAGTTGCCGTTCGATCGTGTCGATGACCGAATCCCAGATCAATTCCTGGGCGATGCGGTTGGTCGCGGCATAATGCTGGAAATAGGGATCAGGCAACATTGCCTTGCGGATGTCCTGGCGGTTGGCCGGCGCCCGGCCCTGCTCGCGTTCGAAGCGCTTGCCGGCGCGCGCCTTGAACACCGGGCCGAGCCCGGGCAGCAGCGCGGACTGGACAAAGCCCTTCAGGCTCTTGGTGAATTCCTGACGGGCGCGTTCGTCATGATCCGGCTTGGGCAGGACAGGATGATCACCCTGCTGGAAGGTGTTGAGCATCGCAGTCACGCACGGTCGCCCAACTGGTTGGGGATATGGCTTTCATGGTTGGCGAGATACCAGCGGGCGATTTCCTCGCGCGTCGCCCACCACACGCCGGGCAGCGACTTTGCATGTTCGATGAATTCGCGCAGTGCACGCACCCGGTGCGCCCGGCCCGAAACGTGCGGGTGGAGGCCGACATTCATGATCCGGCCGGTCTTGGCGCCTTCGGCATAGAGCACATCGAGCTCCTCGATCAGGATGTCGCGGAACTGGTCGGTGGTGTAGTTGCGCCGGGTCAGCAGCGTAAAATCATTGATCTCGTTGCTGTACGGGATGGAAACGATCGGCCCCGAAGGCGTTTTAAGCAGATAGGGCTGATCATCATTCATGATATCGCAGTAGAAAATCGCGCCCTGTTCGGCGAGAATATCGGCGGTCTGCAAGGTGCCGCGCAGCGAGGATGACAGCCAGCCCAGCGCCTTGCGGCCGACCTCGCTTTCATATTTGGCCAGCGTGCGCAGCACGATCTCGCGCTCCTTGGCCGGATCGCCGGCATAATCGCTGAGCAGTTCGCCCTGTTCCCAATTGTGCGCCAGCAATTCCCAGCCGCGATCGAGCACCGCCTGTACCATCGGCCGGCGGCGTTCGAAGGTGACAGCGTTGGTGGTGCAACTCGCCTTGACGCCCAGCTCGTCGAACAGATCATAGAGCCGCCAGATGCCGACGCGCTGGCCATATTCGCGCCAGGTGTAATTGGGGAAATCGGGCACCCTGCCCGGCAGCACATCGGGCAGGATCGGCGGGCCACCAGCATAATAGGGCTTGTCGGTATCCTTGGTCAGGTCCCAGGTTTCCAGGTTGAAGGTCAGGATCAGCGCGACGCGGGCGCCATTCGGCCAGACCAGCGGCTGACGTTCCGAAATCGGGATATAGGGATATTCCATGGGTCAATAATCCGTCAATAATCCGCCAGAAGCGCGCCAAAACCGTCCATCTGGTCCCTGATGCCGTGACTGCGCAGCGCATGCCAGTAGGTTGCCGTGTTGATAGCGATAACCGGCTTTTCGAGCCAGAATTCCGCCACCGCGGCAACCCGGGCAAAGGCCAGATTGGTGCCGCACTGGATGATCGCATCGACGCTGGGATCATCGACCTCCTCGATGGCGCGTTTCAGGGTACGCTCGCTTTCATGGGCAATCAGCATCGGGCTGGCGCATTGCAGCCCCTTGATGGCGACAACTTCATAGCCCTGATCCTCGAAGAAGCGCCGCACCTGCTTGTCGCCAACCGGCATATAGGGGGTGATGATGCTGATGCGCTTCGCTCCGCCCAATGCCTTGATCGCGGCGTCACAGGCATGGCTGCCCATGATGACCGGCTTGCCGGTCTGTTCTTCGAGCCGCTGCAGCATGGCATCGGCGCCATCGGCGCCATCCCAGAAGGTCTCCGCCGACATGCCCATCACCACGGCGTCGGGCGCCATGCTCATCGCCACATCGACAGCGCCGCTGGTGGCGGCACGGATATTGCCAAGCATGACCATAAAGCTCTCGTCATCGGTGACGCGCGTGTCGGGAATGCTGATGCGGGCGAAATGGTTGGTCACCCCGCGTGGCCGCATCGAATCATATTCGGGTTGCACGCTGGTGTTGGTCGACGGTGCCACCACCGCGAATTTTGCCCGATAGCCCAGTGAATCGCCCATGTGCTTTCCCTTCGACACAGTGTTACCGGCAACCTCGGGCCAAGTGTCGCAGCCCCGCCATCTGTGTCCGCTTGGCGGTCATATCGCGCTCGGCGGCGATGCCGCCCCGGCTGGCGGGGTTAGTCCTGTTGCCAACGAGTTGCGGCAACCGGCAAACGGCACCGCGTTAAGGAAGGAACTGCCGATGGCCGCAAGGCTTGTTTCGGTATCGAATGTCGCTGCAATGTTCAGGGCGCGTTGATGTTCGATCATGATGTCATCATTGCCGGCGGCGGACCGGTAGGCACGGTTGCCGGCTATGCACTGGCCCGCGCCGGCTTGAAGGTGCTTGTCGTCGAAGCCGATTCGCATTGCGCCGAGGATCTGCGCGCCTCGACCTTCCACCCGTCGAGCCTCGAAATGCTGGCGGCGCTGGGCGTGCTCGACGAGATGCTGCCAATGGGGTTGAAGGCGCCAGTCTATCAGTATCGCATCCGCCAGACCGGAGAGATTCTCGCGTTCGACCTTGGCGAACTTGCCGACCGCACACCCTATCCCTTCCGCCTGCAATGCGAACAATGGCAATTGGCACGGCTGCTTGCCGGTCGCATCGACGCCATGCCGGGCAGCGAAATGGCGTTTTCGCGCCGGATCGTGCATTTCACCCAGGATGAAGACGGCGTCACCGTCGACCTTGAAACGCCGACCGCCATCGAAAGCCGACGCTGCCGCTATCTGGTTGCCGCCGATGGCGCCAATTCGATCGTCCGCAAATGGCTGGGAGTCGGCTTCACGGGCTTCACCTACCCTGAAAAATTCCTGTGCCTGTCGACCAACGAGCCGCTGGAAACCCATTTCGACCGGCTCGCCTATGTCAATTATGTCGCCGATCCGGCCGATTGGCATGTCCTGCTGCGTGTGCCGCGCCTCTGGCGGGTGCTGGTGTCGGCGGACGAGGCCACACCGGACGCCGAGCTCAAGTCCGATGCCAATGCCGCTGCCGTGTTCAACCGGCTGCTCGGCCCCGAAGCGCGGGTCGAAACCGTGCACCGCACCATATATCGCGTTCACCAGCGCGTCGCCGAACGCTATGATCATGGCCGGGTCATGCTGATCGGCGATGCGGCACATCTCAACAACCCGCTTGGCGGGCTGGGCATGAACAGCGGTATCCATGATGCCATCAACCTTGCCGAAAAACTGCCGCAGATCATCCTCGATGGCGCCGAGGCCGCGCCCTTGCTGGCGCGGTTCGACCGGCAGCGCCGCACGGTAATGCACAATTTCATCCAGGCGCAGACTATCGCCAACAAAAAGCTGATCGAGATCAACGACCCCGTCGCCCGCGCCGAAACCTTTGCCAGCATGCGCGCGGTCAACAATGATCCCGACAGGCGCCGCGAATATCTCTACACTCAGGCGATGTTCAAAAGCCTTGATGACGCGGCGGCGATCCAGTGAGCGACGTGCCCATGGTGCCAGTCCGCGCCACCGCAACAAACCAGGATTCCCGCGGCTGGCGGGCCAAGATGGCGGTGCTCGGGCCGTCGACCAACACCATTGTCCAGCCCGACATGGACGACCTGCGCGTGCCCGGCGTCACCGCCCATTATGCCCGCATCTTTGTCGAGAACCTGCCGGTTGGCGACAATGCCAGCTTCAAGGCCTTGACCGACGCGATCACGCTCAGCGTCGATGAAGCCGTCAAATCGGTGCTGACCTGCCAGCCCGATTATATCGTCATGGGCATGTCGGCGATCACCTTTTATGGCGGCATCGCCGGTGCCGAGTCGTTTCGCGCCCGCATCGCGGCGCTGTCGGGGCTGGGGGTTTCCACCGGCGCCATCGCCACTGCCGAAGCCCTGAAGCGCTTCGGGGCAAAGCGCGTCTCCTTCCTGTCGCCCTATTTCCCCAACGCCAATGCCGAAGTACGGAACTTCTTCGAAGAATCGGGCTTCACCGTTGTGCGCGACCACTGCCTGCAATGCGCCTCTCCGGTCGCCATCGCCCAGGTGCCGGATGAACGGTTGCGGCACGTACTGGCCGAACTCGATGGCCCCGATGTCGATGCCATCGTCCAGGTCGGCACCAACCTGTCGATGCTCGACCTGTCGGCGGCGGCCGAAAAAGTGCTTGGCAAACCGGTCATCTCGATCAACGCCGCGACCTGGTGGCATGCCCTGCGCGCCATCGGCATCGATGATGCGGTGTGGGGCAAAGGCAGCCTGCTCGAACGCTTTTGATGCCCGGCTTGATCTGCCGGACTTGATATGCGCTGCAAAACCGTGATGCTGGCGGCATGACTCACTTCGAATTCACCATCCCGGTACTCGTCATCGGCGGCGGCGCCTGTGGCGCGGTGGCGGCGCTCGCCGCGCGCACCGCCGGTGCCGATGTGTTGCTGATCGAACAGGATGCCCGTCCCGCTGGCACCACAGCCATGTCGCAGGGCCTCATGTGCGCCGCCGGCACCGCCCAGCAAGCCGCGCTGGGCATCGAGGACAGCGCCGACATCCTGTATGCCGACATCATCGCCAAGACGCAGGGCCAGACCGATCCGGTGATCGCCCGCGCCATCGCCGACCATTCGGGGCCGACGCTCGACTGGCTGACCCGCGATATCGGCTACCCCTTCGAACTCGATACCGGCTTTCGGGCGGCCTATGGCCATAGCCGGCAGCGCATGCACGGCTGGCCGGCGCATGGCGGGCACGACATGGTGCAGTTGCTCCACCAGAAACTCGCCGACCATGGTGTCGACGTGCTGTTCGGGGCGCGCCTTGTCGACATCATCAGCACCCGCGCCGGCCATATAGACGGGGTGGTCGTCGAACGCCCCGATGGCGTCCGCGAAACTATCGGCTGCGGCGCGCTGGTCCTCGCCAGCGGCGGCTTTGCCGCCAATCACGCCATGGTCAGCCAACATATGCCCGAGGCCGCGACGGCAAAGCACAACGGCCATGAAGGCAATCGCGGCGATGGCATCTGGCTCGGTGCCGGACTGGGTGCCGCCGTCGCCGACATGGGCAGCTATCAGGGCTATGCCATGCTCGCCGATCCGCACGGCATCACCGTACCGCCCGGCGTGCTGGTCGAGGGCGGCTTTCTCGTCAATAATCGCGGCGAACGCTTCGTCAACGAAATCGCCGATATCGCCGGCATGGTGCACCCGGTGATGATGCAGCCCGGCGGTACCGCCTGGGTGGTGTTCGACGCCGCGATCGAGGCCAGAACCGCCTATACGCTGGAAGTCCGGCAATTGCAGGACACCGGCGCAATCCGCGTTGCCGCCAACATGGCCGCGCTCGCCGCGATCACCGGCGGTGACCCCTTGACGCTGGCCGCGACGCTGGCCGCCGCCGATGCTGCCGCCGCCAGCCGCGCCCCCGATACCGAAGGGCGCGACTGGGGCGATGATCACCCGCCGCGCTGGCCGCTGCATCTCGTCAAGGTCTGCGGCGGCATCTATCACACCCAGGGCGGGTTGCAGATCGACGGCAACGCACGGGTATTGTTCGGGGATGGCAGCGGTTTCGCCAATCTGTTCGCCGGGGGCGGCGCGGCGCGGGGCGTTTCGGGACCCAGTTACTGGGGCTATCTGCCGGCCATGGGGCTGGGGTCGGCGATCACGCTTGGCAGGATTGCCGGTGCTGCTGCTGCTGCTGCTGCTGCTGCTGGCACACCGTAACGCGCCACGACCGGCAAGCCGGCATCATATCCGGGCTGGCAGCTATTCTTCACCGAACTTGTCGAGCACCAGGCCCGAGAGTTTTGCCACGGCGGCTTCGGCCTCAGGGCCGGTGGCGGAAATTTCGATGCTGTCGCCAATGCCGGCGGCGAGCATCATCAGCCCCATTATCGACGTGCCGGTGACGCTGGAACCATCGTGGCTGACGGTCACCTCGGCGTTGAAGCCGCTTGCCATGGTGACGAACTTGGCGCTGGCGCGGGCGTGCAGGCCGCGCTTGTTGGTGATGGGAACCTGGACGGGGCCGATGGCGGCCGGGCCGGCGGGCGTGTTCAAATCGCTTCGCCCAGCATCTTTGACGCAACGGCGATATATTTGCGCCCGGCTTCCTGCGCGGCGTCCACAGCGGCGGATACCGTCATGGTCTTGCGCACGCTGGACAGCTTGATCAGCATCGGCAGATTGACCCCGGCGATGACATCGACGTTCGGGCCCATCAGCGAGATCGCCAGGTTGGAGGGCGTGCCGCCAAGCAGGTCAGTCAGCATGATGACACCCTGTCCGGCGTCGCAGCGCTGCACGGCGGCGGCGATTTCGGCGCGGCGCAGTTCCATATCATCTTCGGCTTCGATGCAGATCGCTTCGATTCGCGGCTGCTGGCCAACGACATGTTCGGTCGCAGCCAGGAATTCGGCGGCCAGGCGACCATGGGTGACAAGAACGAGACCAATCATGCGGCGCCTTGCTCACCCGTTCCGGGAGCCGCTGTCAATATGGCGGCGTCATTGCCGTGCTTGCCGACATCGCGATGGACCAGCAACGGCGCATGGCCGGCGGCAGCAAGGCGAGCCTCGAGTTCGCGTGACACCACCACGCTGCGATGACGGCCACCGGTGCAGCCGATGGCGATGGTGACATAGGCCTTGCCCTCCCGCCCATAGCCCGGCAGCAGCGTGAGCAGCAGGTCGGCAATGCGATCGATCGCCGGCGCATAGGCGGGATCGCCCGACACAAAGGCCGCCACCGCCGGGTCTTCACCCGTCAGCGGCCGCAGCGCCATGTCCCAGTGCGGATTGGCGAGGAAGCGCATGTCGAACACCAGATCGGCATTGCGCGGCAGGCCATGGGCAAAACCGAAAGACTGGATCGTTACCGTCAACGGATGCCGGCCGCCACGGCCCAACCGTTCGGCGATGCGGCGGCGCAAGTCGGACACCGAAAAATCGGTGGTATCGATGACCATGTCGGCCCAGCGCTTCACTGGCTGGGTGAGTTCGCGTTCGCGCACCACGCCATCGGCGACCGGCCTGTCGACAGCGAGGGGATGGCGGCGGCGCGTTTCGGAAAAGCGCCGCACCAGTTCGTCATCGGCGCAATCGAGATAGATCAGCCGGATATCGACGCCTTCGCTGCGCAGCTCGCGCAGCCACGTCGCCAGCAGCTCGGCATCAAAGGCACGGGTACGGGTATCGATACCGAAAGCCAGCGGGCGCAGCGGGCCATCACCGGCTTTGGCCGAGGCGAGCAATGTTTCCACCAGTCCCAGCGGCATATTGTCCACCGCTTCGTAATCAAGGTCCTCCAGCGCCTTCAGCGCTGTCGATTTGCCGGCACCCGACATGCCGCTGATAATCAGCATGGGGAGGCTCGCCAGCGATGGCGGTGTTGACGGCGATGCAGACAGATGATCGATCACAGTCGCAGTTGATAGCCTGAGGCCATGGACACGCAAAGCCCGTTCGACACGCTGCGGCGCCGAATCCCCACAGCCATCGAAACCCAACCACGGGATGGCAACACCGGCAAGATCGCGCCGCGCCGGATCGGGCAGGCGGTCGGGCGACGTCGCCAGATCGAGTGCCAGCACGACCGGCGCCCGCGCCAGCGCC
>CAJAHV010000270.1 GCA_903939555.1 uncultured Alphaproteobacteria bacterium
CCGGCGGCGACATCATCGGGATTGTTGTTGCCGGTCAACCACAAGGTCGCGCTGCGTGTCGCCGCCAGCGCATCATCGAGCCAAGGGGCAAGCCCGGCGAGTTCGGCATCCGCGCCCAATTCGGCGACGGTGTCGCCAATTTGCGCGAAGATTTCCTGCCAATGCGCGCCGCCGTCCTGTGCCAGCTTGCGGCCAACAAGATCGAGCGCCTGGATGCCGTTGGTGCCTTCGTAGATGGGCGCGATGCGGGCATCACGCACGAACTGGGCGGCGCCGGTTTCCTCGACATAGCCCATGCCGCCAAAGACCTGAAGGGCGGCGCTGGCCACTTCGACGCCGACATCGGTGGCGAAGGCCTTGGAAATAGGGGTGAGCAGATCGGCCAACCCCCCGGCGGCTTTGCCGCCATCAGGCTCGTTGTCGCCCGAATGGGCGCGATCGACGGCGGCGGCGTTGAGATAGACCAGCGCCCGCGTCGCCTCGGTTAGGGCGCGGCAGGTCATCAGCGTGCGGCGCACATCGGCGTGCTCGATAATGCGCACGGCGTTGCGGCCACCCCCGAACTTGGCCGATTGCACGCGCTGGCGGGCAAAGGCGACCGCGTGCTGCGTCGCGGCTTCGGCGATGGCGACCCCTTGCAGCCCGACCTGGACGCGGGCGTTGTTCATCATGGTGAACATGGCGCGCATCCCCGCCCCTTCGGCGCCGACGAGATAACCGACGCAATTGTCATTGTCGCCGAACGACATGGTGCAGGTGGGCGAGGCATGGATGCCCAGCTTGTGTTCGACGCCGACGCATTTGAGATCGTTGCGGCTGCCATCGGGGAGGAATTTGGGACACAGGAACAGGCTGATGCCCTTGGTGCCGGCCGGCGCATCGGGCAGCCGGGCGAGGACGAGATGGACGATATTGCCGGCGACATCATGTTCGCCCCAGGTGATGTAGATCTTGGTGCCCTTGATGCGATAGCTTCCGTCCGCATGCGGCTCGGCGCGTGACTTGAGCGCCCCGACATCGGACCCGGCCGACGGCTCGGTCAGGTTCATCGTGCCGGTCCATTCGCCGCTGACCAGCTTGGAAAGATAGCGTTCCTGCAATTCGGGGCTGGCATGGGCCGCAAGCGCTTCGATGGCGCCCTGGCTGAGCATCATGCACAACGCAAAGGCCATGTTGGCGCTGGTCAATTGTTCCTGCACGGCAACCGCCAGCGCAAACGGCATCCCCTGCCCGCCATGGCTTTCGGGAACGCCGAGCCCGGCCCAGCCGCCTTCGATATACAGCTTGTAGGCCTCGGCAAACCCGGGCGGCAGGGTGACGACGCCATCGGCAAGCCGGGCATGCACCTTGTCACCGACGCTGTTGAGCGGCGCAAAGACATTGACGGCGAGCTTGCCGGCTTCGCCGAGCACCGCCTCGACGATATCGGGCGTGGCATTGGCAAAGGCCGGTCGCGCGGCAAGACCGGGCAGATCGGCGATGCAATCGAGGACGAAACGCTGTTCGGCGAGAGGCGCGGCATAGGGCATAAGGGAAAGGCCTTGGGATGATGACCGCTCCGCTATAGACGGGCTGCATGGTTGAAAAAAGCCGCATCATTGCCGCTGACGCCGCCGGGATCACCGCCGCGGTGGCGCGGCTCGTCGCCGGGGGTATCGTCGCGGTGCCGACCGAGACGGTTTACGGGCTGGCGGCGCGCGCCGCCGATGCCGATGCCGTGGCGCGCATCTATGCCGCCAAGGGCCGGCCGGGCTTCAACCCGTTGATCGTGCACGTCGCCGATGCAGCACAAGCGGGCGAACTGGTGACGGTCGATGCGCTGGCGGCGCGGCTGATGGCGGCGTTCTGGCCGGGGCCGCTGACGCTGGTGCTGCCGCTGCGGCCCGGCGCTGCCGTGGCCGGGGCAGTGACAGCCGGGCTCGACACGCTGGCGGTGCGCTGCCCGGCGCACCCGGTCATGCAGGCGCTGATCGCCGGGGCGGGGCCGCTGGCGGCGCCATCGGCGAACGCGTCGGGGCGGATATCGGCGACAACCGCCGCGCATGTCGCGGCATCACTGGGCGATCGCGTCGGGCTGGTGCTCGATGGCGGCGCGTGCGCGGCCGGCGTCGAATCGACAATCATCGCGGTAGCCGATGGACGCTGGCAATTGCTGCGGCCAGGGGCGGTGGCGGTGGAGGCATTGCTCGCCGTCGCACCGCTGGCGGCCGCAGGCGAGGCTCTGGCCGCAACCGCAGCAGTGCGAGCCCCCGGCATGCTCGCCTCGCACTATGCCCCGCGCCAGCCGGTCCGGCTGGGGGCGACCAGCGCTGGCGCGCACGAATTCCACATCGGCTTCGGCGCCATTACCGGCGATGCCAGCCTGTCGCCCGCCGGCGACCTTGCCGAAGCCGCCGCCGCGCTGTTCAGCCTGCTCCACCGCGCCGAAGCCAGCGGCCGCGCCGCAATCGCCGTCGCACCCGTGCCCGAAACCGGACTGGGGCAGGCAATCAACGACCGGTTGCGCCGCGCCGCGGCACCACGCGACGGGGCCTGAAGCGCTGGCGAAGTGCGTGATATAGGTGCCTCCGGCGGCTGGGGCCGCGGGCCCCAGACCCAATTTGATTTTCGGTATGAATATCAACGGGCGGTGCCGGGTGTCACGCTGATGGAATGGGGTCTGGGGCCTGCG
>CAJAHV010000271.1 GCA_903939555.1 uncultured Alphaproteobacteria bacterium
AACTCGCCCAGCGGCACTTTCTATTTCGTACTCGCTACGTCTGGCGGCTTCGGCGACCGGATGGCCGTCACATCCATATTGCCAATCGCGGTCGCACCGGCCGAGGCCCGTATCTCCGGGGCCATCAATGGGGGCTTTGCTCTGCGGGTAGAGGCTAATGGTAATCTCGCCATCACTGGCCGTCTGGGGGATACACAGCCTCTGGCAAGCGTGTCCGCTGGGGCGGAAGGCATATTGCGCCTGGGACCTAACGCAAAAATCACCGCGACAGGCGATATCAGCCTGGGAACACTCACCCGGTTCATCAACCAGTCTGCTTCTGCCAGTGTCCTTTCCAGCACCGGCACTAACAGCAGCTGGCGCGTCTTCAGCGGCAATGCGGATCCATTCGGCGGCGAAACGCCCGATGTGAAGGGCGCTCTCGATTATCAATTCAAGGCATATGGTTATCAACCTGAAGATAATGGAGATGACTTCCACACCTTTGTTGCACCAGGCGAAAGCGGCTTTGTGTATGAGATCGCGCCACAAATCACTCTGCAACTCAATGCAGCGTCAGCCTCTCCGATTACGAAAGTCTATGACGGAGGCACGACAGTCGATGCGGCGCTGCTCAATTCCAAGCTGACTGGCAGTACAATAACCGGCAGTATTAACGGCGATATTGTCACACGGTCGGGGACGCCTTCTGGCACGTTTGCAACTGCCAATGCATCGAGAACAACGGTCGCGATCAGCGGGCTTTCATTCTCGGCCGTGGACAGCGCGGGTAAGCCCGTTTTCGGCTATTCATTGGCCTCGGCGCCGTCCGTTGCTGCCGAAATTACGAAGAAAGAGCTGACTGGATCGCTGACGGGTTCGGTCAGCCGGGTGTATGACTCGACGTTGCAGGCGTCGCTTTCCGCCAGCAACTATTTGTTGTCGGGGCTGGTTGGCAGCGAGAGCCTTGCAGTCACGCGGACGCAAGGCAGTTTCGCAAGCAAGGATGTCGGGAGCGGCCTGATCGTGACAGCGACGGTGTCGCCGGCTGACTTTGTGGCGGGCAGTGGTACGGTGCTAACGAACTATGCGCTGCCGTCGACGATGAGCGGCGCCATTGGTGCCATCACGCCGAAGGCGCTTGCCATTGTGCTGACGGGTTCGGTCAACCGGGTGTATGACGGGACCTTTGCTGCGACTTTGGCATCGAGCAATTACGCGCTGTCCGGGATGGTTGGCGGCGACGCTCTGACCGTGAATGCCACGCAGGGACGCTTTGCGAGCAAGGATGCAGGCCGGGATATCCTGGTTACGGCCTCGCTGTCTGCCACTGACCTGTCCTCGAGCAATGGCGCGCTTGCCAGCAACTATGCGCTGCCGGCGACAGCCAGCGGCGTGATCGGCGAGATCACGCCAAAAGCGCTCCTCGTCGGCCTCGTTGGCAGCGTGACAAAGGTTTATGATGCCACGCCCGCCGTGTCTTTGACGGCGAGTAATTATGCATTTTCTGGCCTTGTGGGCGATGACAGCTTTGCGATCAGCAGACTGAGCGGCAATTATGCCAGCAAAGACGTTGGGAAAAGCAAACTTGTCTCGGTAAGCGTTTCGCCGGTTGATTTTTCGGCAGGCGGAAGCACGATATTCACCAACTACAAGCTACCCTCAACAATTAGCGGCGCTATCGGCGAGATCACTCCTCGAACTCTGACCTACACGGCAAACCCATCGGAGCGGCCAGCCAATACTGCGAACCCGGTTTTTACAGGAAGCGTCATGGGTTTTGCGGGCGAAGATACGCTTCCAACGGCGACTATGGGTAGTTTGGCTTTTGCAACTGACGCGACGACCGCCAGTCCTGTGGGTTTGTATGCCGTGAATGGAAGCGGGCTTACGGCGGCCAATTATGTTTTTCAGCAAGCTAGTTCAAACGCAACTGCGCTCACTATCCAGGCCGCACTCCCGAATGTTACCCAGGTCGTTGTGCAGAACGTGGTTTCAAGCGCCGTGGCGAGTGCCGCTTCATCCGTCAAAGTAGCGCCAGTCCCAGCGCCGGCCATCGTCTCGGCACCGGTTGCGAAGACTGCGGCTCCGGCACCGGCACCTGCGGCCAAGGCTGCGCCCGCCCCGGCGGCAGCGCCTGCGGCACCGACAGAAGCGGCGCCAGCGCC
>CAJAHV010000272.1 GCA_903939555.1 uncultured Alphaproteobacteria bacterium
TCCAGAGGTTGTCCGATGAGGAAATCCGCAAGCTCGACACGATCGACCAGCCGGTCACCGACCGCAGTGCCGCCGACCGGCGCACCAAGCGCAGCGCCTGGGACATGAAGCTCGATGCCTTTCTCAAGGCCGAAGGCGCGCTGGTCTATGTCAAGCAATCCTATCGCGATGGCGGGCTTTTGCACGGTGAAGGCTATGGCTACCGCCTCGATGACCAGCGTCAGGTGCCGGGGATCGAACTTGCCGCCGAGGATTATCGGCGGCTGGCACGGCTGGCCAAGACCAATGTTCCCGGTGCGTCGGATCGAGTCACGCTCGAAATCGATTCGCGCGTCAAATTTTTCGCCGAGGACCCCAACGCCAACAACATCATAGCGGACCTTCCGGGCAGCGATGCCAAGGCTGGCTATGTCATGGCCGGCGCGCACCTCGACAGTTGGGTGGCGGCTGATGGTGCCAATGACAATGGCGCCGGCAGCGTTGTTGTGATGGAAGCCGCGCGCATCCTTGCCAGCCTGGGCGTCAAGCCGAAGCGCACCATTCGCTTTGCGCTGTGGAATGCCGAGGAACAGGGCCTGCTCGGCAGCCTTGCCTATATCGACCAGCATCTTGCCGCCCGGCCGCCGGAAACCGACCCTGAAAAACTCAAGGCTGGTGATTGGTCGGGCTGGCAGCGCCGCTATCCGGTGACCCCCAAGTCCGATTACGGCGCGCTGGCCGCTTATTTCAACCTCGACAATGGCTCGGGCAAGATCCGCGGCATCTACGCCGAGGGCAATGCCGGGGTTGCGCCGATCTTCCGCGAATGGCTGGCGCCCTTTGCGTCGATGGGCGCGACGGCAGTGGTGAACAGCCGCACCGGCGGCACCGACCATGTCTTCATGCAGTCGGTCGGGCTGCCAGGGTATCAGTTCATCCAGGACCCGCTCGATTATGACAGCCGTGTCCACCACAGCAGCATCGACACTTTCGATCATATGAAGGCCGCCGATCTGCGCCAGGCAGCGGTAATCATGGCCAGCTTTTTGTGGAATGCCGCCAATCGCGCCGAGCCGCTGCCGCGGTTGGTGCCGACCAAGCCGGCCGAAACCAACCCGTTCGCCTATCCCGAACCCGAAGATTGACGCGGGTGAGGCAGCAAGCGCCCTTGCCTGTCGGGTAGCCCCGGCATAGAAGGCGCGCGTTACGCGACCATCGTTTGAAAGCATTGCGCGCCCATGTCCGGCATTGCCCACCACTATCTGCCGATCCTGCTGTTCTTTGCCGTGGGCATTGTGTTCGCCTTCATTTTTGTCGGCGCGCCGGTACTGGTGTCGAAGCTGGCGGGGACATCGAAGCCCGACACGGTCAAGCTGTCCGAATATGAAAGCGGTTTTCCGGCTTTTTCAGACAGCCGTGGCCAGTTCGACGTGCGCTTCTACCTTGTCGCCATCCTGTTCATCGTCTTCGATCTGGAAGCGGCATTTCTGTTTCCCTGGGCCGTGTCGTTGCACTGGAGCGGGCAGGCCGGTTGGTGGGCGATGATGGAATTTCTGGCCGAACTGGCGCTCGGTCTTGCTTATGCCTGGAAAGTCGGAGCGCTGGAGTGGGAGTGATGAGCGACAACAACGTGCCCGTGCTGACTGGCGGCCTGACGCTGCCGGCGACCAATCGCGATGCTTTTCTGGGTGATATCAGCCAGGAAGTCGCCGACAAGGGCTTTCTGGTCACCTCCACCGAGGATCTGTTCCATTGGGCGCGTACCGGCAGCCTGTGGTGGATGACCTTTGGCCTCGCCTGTTGCGCGGTCGAGATGATGCACACCAACATGCCGCGTTATGATCTCGAGCGTTTCGGCGTCGCCCCGCGCGCCAGCCCGCGTCAGTCCGACGTGATGATCGTGGCGGGAACCTTGTGCAACAAGATGGCGCCGGCGCTGCGCCGTGTTTACGACCAGATGGCCGAGCCGCGCTATGTCATCTCGATGGGCAGCTGCGCCAATGGCGGCGGCTATTATCATTACAGCTATTCGGTGGTGCGTGGTTGCGATCGCATCGTGCCGGTCGATATCTATGTGCCCGGTTGCCCGCCGACCGCCGAGGCGCTGTTGTATGGCATCCTGGCCTTGCAGCGCAAAATCCGCCGTGTCGGGAGCTTCGAGCGATGAGCACCGTCCCGGAACTGGGCCGCCACAGCTGGCCGGTGATGGCGTCGGTAGGCGGTATTGTCGACCATCTGCGCGCCCTGCTCGGCGATGCCGTGGTGGCGATTGTCGAACATGCCGGCGAAGTCGGCGTGACGGTCACCCGCGCCGGGCTGGTGGCGGCGATGACCGCGCTGCGCGATGACCAGGCGCTGCGGCTCAACCAATTGATCGATATTTGCGGGGTGGATTATCCCGATCGAATCGAGCGTTTCGAAATCGTCTATCAACTGCTGTCGATGGCGAAGAACCTGCGCCTGCGCGTCAAGGTGAGCACCGATGCGCGCACTCCGGTGCCGTCACTGACCGGCGTGTGGCCGGTGGCCGGCTGGTACGAACGCGAAACCTGGGATTGCTATGGCGTGCTGTTCGACGGCAACCCCGATCTGCGCCGCATCCTCACCGATTATGGTTTCGAAGGCCATCCGTTCCGCAAGGATTTCCCGCTGACCGGCCATGTCGAACTGCGGTATTCCGAGGAACACAAGCGCGTCGTCTATGAGCCGGTGAAGCTGGCGCAGGACTTCCGCAGTTTCGATTTCCTCAGCCCGTGGGAGGGCACCGATTACGCCTTGCCGGGTGATGAAAAGGCGAAGAGCAATGGCTGATCTTGCCCCCGCCGGTGCCGCATGGACGGCGCAGGATACCGACGATCTGTTGCCGCCGGTCAATCCGGCGAACAGCATCCAGAATTACATGATCAACTTCGGGCCGCAGCATCCGGCGGCGCATGGTGTGCTGCGGCTGGTGATGGAGCTTGATGGCGAGATCATCGAGCGTTGCGACCCGCATATCGGCCTGCTCCACCGTGGCACCGAAAAGCTGATCGAGTACAAGACCTATCTTCAGGCGCTACCCTATATGGACCGCCTCGATTATGTCAGCCCGATGTGCATGGAGCACAGCTATGTGCTGGCCATCGAGAAGCTGGCGGGCATCGAAGTGCCGCTGCGGGCCAAATATATCCGCACGATGTTTGCCGAGATTACCCGCGTTCTCAACCATATCCTCAACACCACGACGCACGCGATGGACGTCGGCGCGATGACGCCGATCCTGTGGCTGTTCGAGGAACGCGAAAAGCTGATGGAGTTTTACGAGCGGGTGTCGGGTGCGCGCTTCCACGCCGCCTATTTCCGCCCCGGCGGCGTCCATCAGGATCTGCCCGACGGACTGATCGGCGACATCAAGGATTGGTGCGACGGCTTCGGCAAGGTGCTCGACGAAGTCCAGTCGCTGATCGCCGACAACCGCATCTTCAAGCAGCGCAATGTCGATATTGGCATCATCAGCAAGGACGATGCCGTGGCCTGGGGCTTTACCGGCCCGTGCATCCGCGCCTCGGGGGTTGCCTGGGATCTGCGCAAGAGCCAGCCCTATGACGCCTATGATCGGATGGATTTCAACGTCATCGTTTCGAACGACGGCGATTGCTATGCCCGCTTCATGGTCCGCATGGACGAGATGCGCGAATCGGTGAAGATCATCCGCCAGTGCGCCGCGCAGATGCCCGCCGGCCGTCACGCGACGCTTGACCGCAAGGTCTCGCCGCCGTCGCGCAGCGAAATGAAGCGTTCGATGGAAGCGCTGATCCACCATTTCAAACTGTATACCGAAGGCCTGCACGTGCCGGCCGGCGAAGCCTATGTCGCGACCGAAAGCCCCAAGGGCGAATTCGGCATCTTCATGGTCGCCGATGGCACCAACAAGCCATGGCGCTGCCATATCCGCGCCACCGGCATGGCGCACCTCCAGGCGATGGATTTCTTGTGCAAGGGGCACATGCTCGCCGATGCACCGGCGATCCTGGGCTCGCTGGATATCGTTTTCGGGGAAGTAGATCGGTGACCGATGCGGACCGTCTCGGCCTCGTTGACGAGTTGATGGCGCGCTACAATGCGCAGGATGCCGCCGGCTATGTGGCGCTGATGACCGAGGATGCCGTCGAGGCCGGGTATCGCGGCGCGGTCCTTCGCGAGGGCCGTGAGGGCGTGCGCAGCGGGCTTGCCGCGATGTTCGCCGAATTTCCGCAGAACCGCGCCGTCGTCCATGCCGCCTATGCGGTGGGTGACAAGGTCGTTCTGCACGAAGAGGTCTTTCGGTCCGACAGCACGCAGCCCTTCTTCGTCATCTCGATTTATTCCTTCGTCGGCGACAAGGTGGAGCGCGTCGAATTCGTGCGCTGATGCGTCCTAACGGTATCAGTGCTGGACATCTTGCCTCGCTTTCGTAAGCTGCTAGATATTCAGGATGCGTCGCAAAGTCGCAACGGGATTCGAGGGGAGAAGAACATGTCGAACAAGGGCGGAGATGAAGCAGTCTGGTTCTCGGCGCTGTGTGCGGCCGTCGCCTATATGGCGCAGGCGAAATTCCCTTCGGTGGCCATGTCGGGCATTTTCCTCATTATGCTGATGTGGACCTTCTGGAGCCTGCTCAAGATGATGATGAACCGCATGTAGGCGGCGCGCCGCCTACCCCGGTGGGGCACGGCGGCACAAAATGACAAGCGGGCAGGGTGCCACGCCGGCGCCCTGCCTTTTTTTGTCCGTGATTTTGCTGGCCGCAGCGTCGCACCACGGCGATGCCGTCGGTTTTTTCGATGAAGCGCTATTCATCGCCGCTGCGGCTCATGTATAGGGCGAGCGATGCTGCCGTAGTTGATTGCTGGACCATTGTCGTGATGCACACAGACGCCCCTGCCAAGGTTTTTGCTTGGACGGACGAGAACGCCACCGAAGCGGCGCGCATCATCGCGCTCTACCCGCAAGGTCGCCAGGCATCTGCCGCCATGCCGCTGCTCTGGCTGGCACAGGGCCAGATGGCCGAACAGACCGGTTCGGCCTGGCTACCGGTGCCGGTCATCGAATATGTCGCGGCCCAGCTCGGCATGCCGTATATCCGGCTCTACGAAGTCGCCAGCTTCTACACGATGTACAATCTCAAGCCGGTTGGTCGCTACCATGTCCAGGTTTGCGGCACGACCCCGTGCCAGCTGCGCGGATCCGATGACATCATGCAGGCCTGCAAGGACAAGGGGCTGAAAAAGGGCGCCAATACTGAGGACGGATTGTTTACCCTGTCCGAAGTCGAATGCCTCGGTGCCTGCGCCAACGCCCCGATGGTGCAGATCAACGCCGATAATTACGAAGACCTGACCTATGCCAGCATGACGTCTATCCTCGAAGCACTGGCGCGCGGCGAAACGCCGGCAACCGGCAGCCAGATCGGCCGCACTGCGAGCTGCCCGGAAGGCGGCGCGACGACACTGATCGCGGTGCCGGCATGACGCCGAAGATCGCCTACCAGATTGGCGTGGTCTTTCTGGTTTCGGCGCTTGCCGTTTTCGCTCTTTCGATCTGGCAATCCACCCATGGCACGCGATCGACAGGCCTGTCGTCGCTGGGCACGGTGCTGTTGATCATGGGCATCGGCATCCGCATTCAAAGCCGCCGGGCTGGGATTAAATCATGAATAATAGCAAAATGCTGCGCCGCATCGCGATGATCGCCATGGCCATTGCCATCGTGTCGGGAACGGTTTCGCTATATTTCCTGTTCAATCAGCCGACCGACGACAAGAGGCTGTTTCTGATCAGCGTCGTGTCGTTGCTCATCAGTATGCTCGCCGACCGCCGCGCCGGCAAATTGGAAGACCGCAATGCTGGCTGATGCCGACCGGATATTCACCAATCTCTATGGCTTTCAGCCGTGGAACCTCGCCCACGCCCGCAAGCGCGGCGACTGGGAGGATACCAAATCCCTGCTCGCACTTGGTCCCGATGCGATTGTCGATGCCATCAAGGCGTCGGGCCTGCGGGGTCGTGGAGGTGCCGGTTTCCCGACCGGCATGAAGTGGAGCTTCATGCCGAAAGCGCCCAACGCCGCGCGCCCCAGCTATCTTGTCAACAATGCCGATGAATCCGAACCTGGTTCGTGCAA
>CAJAHV010000273.1 GCA_903939555.1 uncultured Alphaproteobacteria bacterium
ATGCTGGTCACAGCCGGGCCGACGCATGAAGCCATCGACCCGGTGCGCTATATCGGCAACCGGTCATCGGGCAAGCAGGGCTATGCCATTGCCGCCGCGCTCGCCGCCGAAGGCGCGCGGGTGACGCTGGTTTCCGGCCCGGTCGCGCTGGCAACGCCGCCCGGTGTCACCCGCATCGATGTCATCAGCGCCCGCGAAATGGCCGCCGCTGTCGCTGCCGCCCTGCCCGCCGATGCCGCGATCATGGTCGCTGCGGTGGCCGACTGGCATGTCGAGCCCGCGACCTCCAAGCTGAAGAAATCCAAGGGCGCGCCGCCGCCGATCAACCTCGTCGAAAATCCCGATATCCTCGCCACCACCGGCCATGCCGCCAACCGGCCGGCGCTGGTTATCGGCTTTGCCGCCGAAACCGATGATCTGATCGCCCATGCCACCGCCAAGCTGGCGAAAAAGGGCGCCGACTGGATCGTCGCCAATGATGTCTCGGAAGGCGTGTTCGGTGAAGACCGCACCCATGTCCATCTCATCACCCATCAGGGCCGCGAGGATTGGGGTGCCGCCAGCAAGGCCGATGTCGCGGCACGGCTGGCCGCCCGCATCGCCGACACGCTGTAGATGGCGCGCATCCTCGTCGATGCCGACGCCTGCCCGGTAAAGGACGAAATCTACCGCGTCGCGGTTCGTCATGGCGTCGCCGCAGTCGTCGTCAGCAACAGCGGCATGCGCCTGCCCGGCCACCCGCTGATCACCCAGATGATCGTGTCGGGCGCCTTTGATGCCGCCGATGACTGGATCGCCGCACAGGCCGGCACCGACACTTTGGTCATCACCGGCGACATCTTGCTCGCCGACCGCTGCCTGAAGGCCGGGGCCGCCGTGCTGGCGCACAATGGCCGCGCCTTCACCACCAGCTCGATCGGCGCTGCCATCGCCACCCGCGCCATCATGGCCGATCTGCGCGCCGGCGGCGATGTCGTGCCCGGCGGGCCGGGGGCGTTTTCCAAGACGGACCGTTCGCGCTTCCTGCAGGCGCTGGATACGGCTCTGGTGAAGCTGCGTTAGCTCCCTGCGGAGCGGGCGCTATTCCCCCAGCGCCAGCAGCGCGAACGTCGCCAGCCAATGTTCGCCGGCATAGTCGCCGGCAATATGCGGCAACCCCGCCGCCAGATGTGCGTCCGCCGTCGCCATGATCACCGCCCGCGCCGCATCATCCGCTGCGAGCGTCGCCGCGATACCGCGCCAGCACCAGGCCCGGCTGAGCGCCAGGCCGTCGAGATGGGCGATCTTGCCGTCGCTGCGGTCGCTCACCGTCGCCGGGGTGAACAGACTGGCCGGCAGGGCGGCGGCGGCGGCCGGCAGCAAGGCGGCAAACCAGCCGCGAAAATCAGCCGCTGGCAGCAGCCGCGCCATCAGCAGCGCCTCGCACAGGGTCGGCGACAAAAAGGCATCGCCATCCGGCTCCCACGCCTGCGCATCACTATCGCTGCCGAACCAGTCACGCGCCCGCGCCTCGATCAATGCCAGCAGCGCCGGATCGAAGCGCCGCGCCCAGCCCAGGCTGATCGCCAGCGCAAAGGCGGTATTGCCATGCGCGCCGGTGCGGATCGGATAGGTCTGGATTGGCAGAAAGGCGTGAAAACGCGCCGCAAAAGCCTGTGCGAGCGGTGCCAACACCTCGGCCAGCGCCGCGTCGTCATGCTGCGCGGCTTCTTCGTGCAGCGCCAGCAGCCAGCCCCAGCCATAGGGCCTTTCGAACCCGCGCGACGACGGTCGCTCGAGATAGGCGCATTCGGCCGCAACATTTGCCGGCGTTAACAGCGTCGCCGCCAGCGCCCGCGTTTCGGCGGCGGCGGCATGGCCGGGAAAGCGCCGCAGCAAATGCAGCAGCAGCCACCAGCCATGCACGCAACTGTGCCAGTCGAAACTGCCGAAAAACACCGGGTGCAGGGCGCGCGGCGTCTGCGCATCGCCATCCCCATCGAGCACATGATCGAGCTTGTGCGGATATTCCCGCGTCACATGGCCGAGCGCGATGCCCGCCATGCGCCCCGCCAGCGCTTCATCCAATATCATCGAAATGCCAATCCCCAGATCAGAAGTGTGTTGATCGCCAGCAACGGCAGCGCTGTTGCCACCTGCGCCTTGATGACAGCGTTGCGATCATCGAGTTCGAGCAAGGCCGCCGGCACGATATTGAAGTTCGCCGCCATCGGCGTCAGCAGCGTGCCGCAAAAGCCCGCCAACATGCCGATCGCGGCAATGATCGCCGGATCGCCGCCCAGCTTGCCGACCAGCACCGGCAGGCCGACCGCCGCCATCATCACCGGAAAGGCGGCAAAGGCATTGCCCATGATGATGGTGAACCCGGCCATGCCGAGCGTGAAGGCCAGCACGGCAAGGAACAGCGAGCCATCCGGGATCACCGCCCCGGCCAGCCCGCCGACCACCGCCCCTACCCCGGCCGCAGCGAACACCGCGCCAAGGCTGGCCAGCATCTGCGGCAGGATTATCGCCCAGCCGATCTGGTCGACCAGCCGCCGGCTCTCCTGCAACGGTGCCAGCAGCGGCGGCCGCAGCCAGCGCAGCAACACGGCGACGGCGATGATGACGCCAAGGCCAAGGCTGACCAGCGTCACCTGTTTCGGCTCGACCAGCGGCACACCAGCGACAAACAGGTGCGGGAAACCAAAGGTACCGACCAGCGCCGTCACCGGCACGATCAGCGCCGGCAGGAACAGCCGGTTACCCCACCGCGCAGCGCTTGCCTCGCGCGTCGTGCTGTCACTCGTCGGGGCCAGGCCGCGCTGCAACTGGCCGCTCGCCGCCAGCCCGACCAGCGCCAGCACCAGCACGCCATTGCCAAGATCGCCAAGCCGGTCCCCGGCGAGGAAACTCAGCGCCAGCAGCCCCC
>CAJAHV010000274.1 GCA_903939555.1 uncultured Alphaproteobacteria bacterium
CCACCCCGGCGCTGTTGATGCAGGGCAGGCCCGGCACCAGCCGCGCCGCGCATTGCAGGGAAATGCCTTCCTCGGCGGAAAAGGGCACGCGTTGCGAACCGTCTTCACGGAAGAAATTGATGCCGCCAAAAGCACGGAACTTGGGCGATTCATAATTCACCCGCGCTTCGGTGCTGAACTGCTTGCCGCGCGCATCCTCGGCGAATTCCAGATACCAGGCCTGGGTGCCATCGGCATCGAAGACCTCGTTTGAATCGAAGCGGCGATAGCCGGTAACCAGGGTGAAGCTGAACGGGCCGTCGGGATCGATCGTAGCGGTGGCGTTGATGTCGTACACGTTGCGCGTCAATCCGGGCTGGTCACCGCCGAGTGCCGTGGCGCTGAGCGGCGAGCCGGCGGCTTCGGCAAAGCTGAACGGCGAGGTGGTGCCGCCGGTCGGGGCAAAGGTGCCCGATTTGAAGGCAGTGCCCGGCGCGCGCTGGCCATCATAGGTGCCGACCAGATCGAGGCTGAACATCTCGCTCGGGGTGAAGCGCAGCGACAGGCGGCCGCCATATTGGCCCTGGCCATTCAGATCATCGATGCGCGGGCCATTGGGGGTCTGCGACCCCGGGCGGCCGGCGATATTTTCCACCACGCCGTCGCGCAGCTTGACGGCAAAGGCGAGCCGCGCGGCAACGACATCATTGCCCCAGTTGATAAAGCCATCGATCTTGCGCTGGTTGTAATTGCCATAGGCGCCGCGCAGTTCGGCCGACAGGCCGGGCTTGGGCCGTGCAGTGATGATGCTGACCGCGCCGACAGCGGCAGCAGTGCCGAACAGCGTTGCCTGCGGGCCCTTGACGACTTCGATGCGCTCGAGATCGTAAAGATCGAAATAGGACCCGCGCGAGCGGCTGACATCGACCCCGTTGAGATAGACAGTCACCGCCGGGGCGCCCTGCGACGAACCCGAATCCGAGGTGACACCGCGGATGACGAAGCCGGGGTTGTTGGGGCTTTGTTCCTGGACGTTGAGTCCGGGGACAAAGGCGGCGAGCTGGTCGAACTGGGTGACGCCAAGCTCACGCAGCGACTTGCCCGAATAGGCGGTCAGCGTGATCGGCACATCGCTAAGCTTCTGTTCGGATTTCTGCGCCGTGACGATGATTTCGGCGAGATCATTGCCGGTGTCGGCTGTTGCGGCGTCAGCGGCGACTTCGGTGGCGGCGAGCGGCGCTGCGGCGAACATGAAAAGCGCAGTGGAGGCGAGACAGACGGCGCGCATGGTGGTTCCCCATTTAAGCAAGAAATGCTGCAGTGCATCAAATTTCACTGCGTCAGCGGGGGATGCCGCAAAGGTGTGACAATGCCGTTGCGAATATAAAACAATTTCAAGTCGCTGGCCGAACCGACCCGCTGCCGGGCCGCCCCGGCGTGACTCGGACGCCCGAGCTTGGTAGGAAGCCGCCATGAACAGCACCCTGCCTCCCGAAAACTTTGTCACCGATGCGGCACGCGTTTTCTGCGATGGCGACGAACGCGGTGGCGATGGCCATCCGCGCGTCTGGTTGCAGATCGGCAGCGACGGCTTTGCTGATTGCGGTTATTGCGACCGGCGCTTCATTCTGGCCGGCGGGCCTGCGGACAAGCGTTGAAACGCGCGCTCGCCATATCGGCGCTGTTGCTGGCCAGCGCGGTTGGCGCGGCGCCGCCGCCACCGCCGGTCAGCCTGTCGGTGGCGCCTGGCACCCAGCCGCACATGCCGGTGCGAATCAAGAATGTCGATCTCGATATCCGGCTGGCGCTCAGCTTTGACCTGGCGATGATCCTCAATCCGGTGCCGGCCGAGCGTGCCGGGCTGAAGGCGTTTCCGCTGATCGGCAAGCGCACCTTCAAGAATTCGCTGATTCCCGGCGGCGAAGCGACCTTCCGCTTCAACCTGCTCAACATCACGCCGCGCGGGCTGGAAAAGGGCAAGGCACCGGTGGTTTGGGTCAGCAAGACCATCGCCCCCGAAGCCGATGGTGTTCTGGCACTGTCGGCGCTCAAATCCGATCTCATCACGCTGACCCTGCGGCCCCAGCCACCGGGCGCCAAGCTTCATACCATCCCGCGCAAGGGCAAGGATGAAGCATTCATGCAAGCGCGCATCGGCGGCGAAAAGATCAATGTCGCACTCGAACTCAATTCGCCCGACACGGTGATGAACGCCCGTGCCGCCGCCGCGCTGATCAGCGCCGGCTTGCTCAAGCGCAACGGCAGCGTCGGTTTCTGGGTGCCGCTGCCCGGCGTCGCGCTGCCGTTCGAACGGATGACCGCGACACCCGGCGCGACGCTGCTCGGCCTGCCAATCGCCCGCGCCGGCGTGCGCATCACCGAGGCACAGGCCAAGGAGCTCGATGCGCGCGCCAAGGCGGGGACGAGCACTGCCGACGATGATGACGATGCCATAACCGTTACCGCCGACCGCAAGAGGAAGGGCCGCGACCCGTGGATCCTAATCGGCCGCGATGTGCTCGACACCTGTTCGAGGATCGAATTCGATCGGCCGGGCAAGGTCTGGCGGCTGACCTGCGCCTTTTGAGCACGGGGCTGTTTGCCTTGGGCGTGGCCATCCCTATATCGGTATCATGAGCAATCTTGATCCCGCCACCATCTTCTACACCGACACCGGGCTCGACCCCGGGCGCACCGAACGGCTCGTCGCCGACGCGCTGAATGGCTGTGACGATGGCGAGCTTTACCTGCAATATGCCGTCAGCGAGAGTTTCGCCTTCGACGATGGCCGGCTGAAGGCGGCGACCTTCGACACGCAAAAGGGTTTCGGCCTGCGCGGCGTGGCGGGAGAAATGACCGCCTTTGCCCATGCCAATGAATTGTCCGACGCCGCGATCCGCCGCGCCGCCGACACCATCCGGGTGGTGCGTGATGGCCATGGCGGCACCATGGCGCTGGCGCCGCCGCGTACCAATGCCCGGCGCTATACCGATGCCAACCCGCTCGATGGCATCAGCTTTGCCGACAAGGTGGCGCTCATGCAGACCATCGACGCCGCCGCCCGCGCCCGCGATCCGCGCGTCGTCCAGGTCTCGGCGAGCCTGATTGGCAGTTGGAGCGTTGTCGAGATCATCCGCGCCGATGGCCACCGCGTCCGCGATGTGCGCCCGCTGGTGCGCCTCAACGTGCAGATCGTCGCCGAAAAGGATGGCCGCCGCGAAACCGGCTTCCACGGGCTGGGCGGGCGCTATCTTTATGACGGCCTCATCACATCCGAAAACTGGAACGGCGCCATTGATATCGCGCTGGCCAATGCGCTGACCAACCTTGATGCCGTGGCAGCGCCGGCAGGCGAGATGACCGTGGTGCTGGGGCCGGGCTGGCCGGGGATTTTGCTCCACGAAGCCATCGGGCATGGGCTGGAAGGGGATTTCAACCGCAAGGGCACCAGCGCCTTTTCGGGCCGTGTTGGTGAGCGGGTGGCGGCCAAGGGTGTCACCGTCGTCGACGATGGCAGTATCGACAACCGCCGTGGCTCGCTTACCGTCGATGACGAGGGCACCCCGACCGGGCGCACCGTGCTGATCGAGGACGGCATATTGAAGGGTTATATGCAGGACCGGCTCAACGCCCGGCTGATGGGGGTTGCCGCCACCGGCAATGGCCGGCGCGAAAGTTTTGCCCATGCGCCGATGCCGCGGATGACCAACACCTTCATGGAAGGCGGCAACGAGGACCCCGGTGAGATATTGCGCAGCGCCAAATCGGGGATCTATGCCAAGAGCTTCGGCGGCGGTCAGGTCGATATCACCAGCGGCAAGTTCGTCTTTACCTGCACCGAGGCGTATCGCATCGAGAATGGCCGGCTCGGCGCGCCGATCAAAGGCGCGACACTCATCGGCAATGGCCCCGATGTACTGACCCGGGTGCGGGCGATCGGCAATGATTTCGCGCTCGATGAAGGCGTCGGCATCTGCGGCAAGGGCGGCCAGAGCGTGCCGGCCGGGGTCGGGCAGCCAACGATGCTGATCGAAGGGCTGACAGTGGGCGGCACGGCGGCCTGATTGCCCTTCCGCCGGAACGGCAGCGACAAGACAAGAGGGGGCGGCATGGATTTCAGCGACCATATCGACGAGAAACACGCCGCGTTTATCGCTCGTCAGCCGGTGTTCTTCGTCGCCACCGCTGCTCCCGGCGCGCGCATCAACCTCAGCCCCAAGGGCATGGACAGTTTCCGCGTGCTCGGCCCGACCCGCGTTGCCTGGCTCGATTATGGCGGCTCGGGCAATGAAACCAACGCGCATCTGCTCGCCGATGGCCGCATCACGGTGATGTTCTGCGCCTTTGACCGGCCGCCGCTCATTTACCGCCTGTACGGCCATGCCGTGCCGATGCTGCCGCAGGATGACGGTTTTGCGGCGCTAGCGGGGCATTTTGCCATCGAACGCGGTGTGCGCCAGATTTTCGACATGACGGTCGAATCGACACAAGCCTCGTGCGGCTGGGCGGTGCCCGAAATGGCGCTGACTGCCGAACGCCAGACGCTGCGCAAGTTCCACGCGCAGGAAGAACCCGCCGAACGCCTGCAAAAATATGCGACACACGACCGCAGCATCGATGGCCTGCCAGTGCGGTCGCCGACCGTGCTGCCGTACAATTGATGCCGCTGGTTACCCTTGCCACCATTTTCGACCCGATGGAGGCCGAGATCATGCGCAACCGCCTCGACGCCGGCGGCATCGAGGCGGTGCTGTTCGACAATGGCATCGCTTCGTTGATCGGCAGCGGCCTGTCGGGCGTGCGGTTGATGGTTCTCGATGAAGACGAAGCTGCGGCGCGGGCGCTGCTGGCGCAGCGCGACTGATCGGGGCAACTGACGCTGGCCCGGGGCGCTGGCTTGGCGCGCGGCGCTGGCTTGGCGCCTGCACAAAAACGCGCCACTGCTGCCGGCGTGCCGCTGAATCGGGCAGTGCCACAGGTGTGAACAGGGTGTAACCGGCCTGCCTTGCAAGGGCAGGCGCAATTGGCACGATCCATGCATAGCAATGGCCAACGCGACTGTTCGCGTCAGGGAGGGGCCATGAAACTCGTCATTGCAGTCATCAAGCCATTCAAGCTTGACGATGTTCGCGAGGCGCTGTCGACCGCTGGCATTCAGGGGATGACCGTCAGTGAAGTGAAAGGCTTCGGTCGCCAGAAGGGCCAGACCGAAATCTATCGCGGCGCAGAATACACCACCAATATGGTGCCGAAGATCAAGATCGAGGTCGTCGTTGAGGACGGCCAGGCGGCGCAGGTCGTCGAAACCATCCAGCAGGCGGCCCACACCGGCTCGATCGGCGATGGCAAGATCTTCGTTGCCGATATCGGCCAGGCGGTGCGCATCCGCACCGGTGAAACCAACGAAACCGCACTCTGACATGACCGGAGGGGGACATATGAATTTCGATCTGAAGACATTGGCAAAGGGGGCGGCCTGGTTGGCCCTGTTCGCCGCGGCGCCAGCCTTCGCCCAGGAAGTGGCTGCTGTTGCCGGTGCTACAGCCGCTGCAGTACCCGCAGTCGTCGAAGCTGCCGCACCGGCGGCGCCGGTTGCCGACAAGGGCGACACGGCGTGGATGCTTACCGCCACCGTGCTGGTCTTCCTGATGACCATTCCGGGCCTCGCGCTGTTCTATGGCGGCCTGGTCCGCAGCAAGAACATGCTGTCGGTGCTGACCCAGGTCTTCATGATCTGCGCCATCGTCTGCCTGCTCTGGGTGACCTACGGCTATTCGATGGCCTTCACCGGCGGCAATGAATTTGTTGGCGGCTTCAGCAAGGTGTTTCTCAAGGGTGTGACCACCTCGTCGATGGCGGCAACCTTTTCGAACGGG